>JACQMD010000018.1 GCA_016203755.1 Candidatus Roizmanbacteria bacterium | reverse complement strand
TTAATTGCATCTGATGTTTCGCCTTTTGCTTTTGCCTCAAGCCATTTTCCTAAGACAACAAACGTAATGAGAAACGCTGCGGTTTCAAAATATAATTCAGGAATTTTCTCGCCGCTTATTCCAATGATTGATCCAGTTCTGGCTACATACAAGAGAAAGTTAATGACACTGTAGACAAATGCAACAGATGTGCCGATTGCAATCAGGCTGTCCATGTTGAATGTTTTCATGCGAAGCGCTGACCACATGCCGCGGTAAAAATCAGCGCCGATCCCCAGTTGTACCGGAATAGTGAGTACAAGCGATATAACCCCGATGTAAGGGAAGAGCAATGCACGACCGGGAATAAATGAAAAGAACTCAAGCAACATGAAAAATATCATCGGAAGGCTCAAAATAAAACCGTTGATGAATTTCTTTCTGTAGTTTCGGATTTCTTCCTGTCGTTTTTTCGTTTCATATTGCGTGTCTTTCGCATCGTAAAGAGCTGCTTTGTAACCAGTTTTCTCAACTGCTTTGATTAAATTTGAAACAGATAGTTCTGACTCATCATAGGTAACTGTTGCTTTTTCCGCGGCGAAGTTTACGTTGGCATCAATCACTCCCGGTGTTTCTTTCAAAGAAAGCGTAATGAGATTGGCGCAACTTGTGCAGTGCATACCCGAAAGCGTAAGCATAGCTTTTTGTTTGGAGGCACTTTCCATTGACCCAACGGGATGTTGAGAAGGTGTAACAGGATGCAATGGACGATTAACAATTTCACTCGTATCAACTGCTCTTACGAGGGAGGCTATATACTCCTTTGATACTGCTTCATTTTGGGGAAGTGTTATTTCACAAGACCGATTCGTATCGATCTTCCCTTCAAACACAGTAGTCTCACCTTGTCCGGTTACTTTTCCCTCTGCCGTTGTTGTGGTATGAATGACGAGTTTCACCTGTTCCGCCTGCTCATCAATTCGAATATGATGCTTTATAAAACCGTTTCCGTTGGTTGGTCTCTCACGTGGAAACGTGTCACTCTCAACGACATATTCTGTATCTTTCAACGCATCCGCAATTTCCCAAGCTCCTATTTCTCGTCCAGCAGTCACTGTTGCTACTCCATCCTCAAGTGAAACGGCAACATGAGTCACATCGGTTAGTTTGTTAAGCTTTCGCGTAATGACCCGCACACACGATTCGCAGTGCATACCTTTTATAGTAAATGGTTGTACTATTGCATCCATATTAATGACAGGAATGTTCACTTGTATGTGATTCCTTTTTAGTAAACGCGTTTTTTATATACTGAAAAAGTAAATAAACAACGAGAAGGACAAAAATAATATCGATAAACCAAAACCGCGCAAATTGATTGGTGACAAATGTCGCAACGGCGGTAATTGATCGGGTTACTGATTCGTCCGGCATGCCGAGTTTGCCCAATGCTAAAAGCATCAGAATAAGTGCTCCTGTTAGGAAAAATGTAACGGAAGCCACGATATTGGTAACAAAAATAGGATACGTTTTTCCAAATAGTTGCATGTCAGTAATTTTTTTCTTCATAAACGGCTTTTGCAATAAATTTCCCCGGTGAATAAATACCGATGCAATATAGAGAGGTGCAACCATCCCCAGTACATACGAAAATCCCACACCCAATGATGACAAAAGGGTAGGGGAGAGAACGCTGATTGTTATAACGCCAAGCAGTACCGGAGCACAACAGGCCGAAGTGATCCCGGAAATAATACCAAGAGTAAATGTTGATGCAATATCGTGACTATTCTCCGCTCGATTTTGAGATATATTTGGCATAGGAAGTTTAATTCCCAAAAGCGCAAGCAGCGAAACAATGAGCAGAAATATACCGCCAATCAGATAGGTGACATCATGAAACCTAAAGAAAAATTGCGCGAGTGATCGTGCTCCTAAAACCACCGGCATCATCACCGCAAAAATTCCCAGACTGTAAATGAGCGTCATGAAAAAGATGTTCTTCCGTTCCTTAAATATATTTGCAAAATACGTAGGAAGAAGATACGAGATACAGCAGGGGGCAAAAAGAGCCACCATCCCCGCAATAAATGCAGCAACAAGGGATATTTGATACAGTGTTGTTGTTTCCATACAATCAATTAATTCACTACATTCGCAGAGAGTGAAAATGAGAGTTGTCTATTTTTCGGATCATTTGTCTCAACAATAATCTCCCGCGAAATTGCGCCAACACCGGAGGGACCATGAAATGCCGGGTCAAATATAACTTCAAGCTGCGCCGCCGCTTGGGGTTCAACGGTACCCAACCACGAAGAGTTCGCATGCATCCGAAACTCAGGACTCTTTTCGCCGTTCACGGTGACCGATGCGGTAGTACACATACATGAAGTTTTAACGTTTGCCAATTGCAAGGAAGAAGTACCCGTGTTTTTAATCGCGAATGTTTTGGTTGCATTGCCGCCATTGAGTGTGATATCTCCCCAGTCAAATGAAGTTTCATTAACTTCCGCCTGCGCGTTTTCAGCAATTTTAACAGTTGCGCTGTTGCCAACTCGTCCGGCAATAACTACCCCGACTCCCAAAAGAAGAAACGAAGCGATAACAATAAGAATGATAACTTTATCTGCTTTCATGTTGTTTTTGATACTCCTTCATGCATCCTTCTGCGCAAAAGAAGAATTTACTGCGGTTAATTTTCAACATATATGAGGCAGTTTTGGGAGAGAGACGCATACCGCAGACTGGATCGTGGACAACCGGAACAAGATCTTTCATTGATAATTTTAATTCGCGATCTATGCCATTTCCGCGGTTTTGGTCAATGAGTAATTCCCGGAACAAATCTGAAACCTGAATAAGATTGTGGTGAGAAAGTTTGTAGTATATATTTTTTCCCTCTCTTCGGAATGTAACAACGTGATAATCACGCAGCACTTGTAAATGTTGTGAGAGGTTTGCCTGGGGAAGTCCGAGCATTGATTGCATGTCAGAAACAGACATTTCCTGATCACGTAAAAGATGCATAATCTCAACCCGCTTCGGATTGGCAAGCGCTTTGTACAGATTAGACTGAATATTAAAGAGTTCAGAATACATATTCGAT
>JACQMD010000020.1 GCA_016203755.1 Candidatus Roizmanbacteria bacterium | reverse complement strand
TTATTTTTCTAAAAGCTGATTTTTTACAACTTGTACTATAGTTTTGGCTATTTCTACAAGGTATAAATGGTTTTGTTCGAAAAAAAGCCTGTCACGAGCAGGATTCCCTAATGGTAAGATCACATCTTGTGATTGTGCATGAAGAGGATCTTTTTCTTCGTCAGTATGTGCTCCTTTTTCATCAGCCACTAATTTTATAAGTATTATTCGTGTGATTGGTCTTCCTCCAATACTGAATATCATCCTATTGATATAGTCTTCTAACCCAACATCTATTCGAGTCCTCGGTAAGGTTTTTGAACCGTCAGGAAATAAAAACTTAATTCCAAATTTTTCCTCAGCTCTTTTAAGAACATAGTCTCCTCGTGTGTATGGACTTAAAAGTTTTCTTAGTTCAACTGATAAAGGATTAATTCGCGCGGTGCTATTGTTTTTGATGATATCTGTCATGAAAGACTCTATGTTCGATATGCTATCCTCTATCTCTTTTAATAATTCTTGTTCAGTTGACTGATCTTTCATAAAAGTAGCAGAACGCTTAATCTATGCTAATTGCAGCGTTATAATAAAACCTTTTGCGGGTTTAGTTTGAACTTGGCTCTGCAGCCTGGATTCCTCTTATGCCGAAAGGAATACTTTTTCTTTCAGTTCTTTCGGGAGGGCTTTGCTTTCCTCGGCAAAAAAATCGTCTCTTTTTGATATTTCACTCAAACTGTCATTCCGAAGGGTATTTCATTTGTAATGCTTCTACCGCTTCTAAATTATCAGGATTTGTTGCGAGAGCGTCTAAGATAAATTGCAGTGCGCTCGTAATAGTTCTTAGCTCTGCATCTCCGCCGAGAGAAACTTCAAGTGACGTGCCATCTTCTCCGGTGGTTATTGATATGTCTGTCCCGCCGAGATCTTTTAAAGAAAAGAATGTTCTTCCACCATGTCCGGTATCTCCGCCTCTTTCACCTGTTGTTCCTGCCTGCACTTGTAAAGTGTTAGCATCATAAAAATTTGCTCTAAAAGCGTGGACATTCTCTCCGTTAACTATTTGTTGATATTGCTCCATACACTCACCTCCTATTAAATTATGCTCCCCCGGTAGGATTCGAACCTACAACCTTGAAGTTAACAGCTTCCTGCTCTACCATTGAGCTACAGGGGAAAATTCCGCTATAGTTTTTCAAACGATGTTGCTTTGGATTGTATCATTGGGAGCTGAAAAAATCTAGAGTGGGTGAGAGGGGAAAGTCAGCATGGGGAGGATAATAAGGTGGGGCGCGGATGGTAATATCTTCGATAGTGATTGTGAGAGTGGGCATAAAGGAATGTAAATGACTCTTTTTCAAGCATAGTGAGGATCGATAAGAGTTGCATCGGGATTGTGTAAGAAAAGCGTATGAAACAAAACGGGAATGCGTAGTATAATCACTCTTTTCTTATGGAGCGTTACGAGAAACTGTTACGCGAGACTGATTTATTTCTACGCAACACGTGGAATTATGCTGCAGAAACAGTCTACCCATTTGTCGTACGCGCCGATATCGATCCAAATGACATAACGACACTCGGTGGTATTACCGGAGCACTGGCAGGATATTGTATTGCACAAGGAAGATTTAATTTTGGCAGATTTTTATTGACATCGTCTCTTGGATGCGATGTGTGGGATGGCTGGCTTGCCAGAAGAGAAGGAAAAGAATCACAATTTGGCGCCTATTTAGACTCTCTACTTGATCGTTCTACAGAGGTGTGTTTATTGACCGGTATGAGCATACATGGCCAAAAACAAAACTGGCAAGATGTACATTTTCTGGCGGAACTTGCGCGTCCACTGGTACTGGCTCCTGCTGAGATGCGAATGCTGGCTGATCAAAATGGTATTGAGGTGCCAAAATTTGATGTCGGTTCGCGAGCTGTGCGTATGGGACTTTTTACCCTTTGTCTTGCGTATCCGTATGAAGAAGTTTGGAAAAAATGTTTGTTGGGTATGGTCATAACAAGTGGTATTACTACTATGCACCGTGCATCGATTTTGTTACGGAGTGGCGAAAATAATAAAGGAGAACCAATAGATCGAAACGGGATCGTTGATGCATTGGTTCAAACAGTCGGTGAGCGCTTTGCCTGGCAACTTATGGATTCAGATTTTGCACAATTTGCCGGCGATTCCGGACTTATTAAAAATTATGCGCGGGGCAAAAAAGATTTGATTATGGGAAATAAAACCGTGTACTCACAAAAAGAGAGCGATCAAACGATGAGTAATTTAATCGCCGGGATAACTGCAAAAGATATACCGGTTATTGGACGAGCAGCACAATGGTACCTGTTGGCTCGTGAAGTGGGAGCGATTGCGAAAACTGTTCATGAGGCACACGAAGCGTTTTAGTACGTCACGTCATTGCCTGCGGGGATAGCCTCAATCCAGATGACGCCGGGATTAAACGTCACTTCTTTCCTTTTTTCATCATAAAACAGTGTTCGTGAGACGCGACTTTTCTTCGTCCAGGTGCCTTCTATCACATTACCGTCCATAAAGATGAGTGCATCGCCACTGCCAATGGTTTGATAGAGCATATGTTTATGTTCATCCACCGGTCCGGTTTCTTTGACAAATTGTACTACGACATTACTTGCGGTGAGCTGCTGGCCTGTTTCAAGCTCCACGTGCGGTTTGCCGCCGTTGAGACGTTTATATAGATTGGTGGTAGTATCAAATTCCCACGTGACTTCATAATCGCTATAGCCTTTCCACCAGTACATACTTATCGTTGCGGTAGTTCCCCGTTCGGGAGCTTTTGCTTCCTGTTTAAATTTCCAGGAGGTAAATGATTTATCCCACGCTACACCATCCTCATCGACATTCGTCCATCCCCGCTCTTTAGCAATCTCGTAGAGTTTGTCTGATTGGCAAACCATCTGATGTTCGGTAGCAACGGGGTGGTCAAGCCGGTCGGGATTGCGATAACACGTGGGAAAAGAGATGCCAAACTGGTCCATGTCTTTAATCCCGTATTTGCCAATTTGGCAAAGCGCCTTGGCACGTTCATTTACCGTAACGTCGCTACAAATACCTGCTCCGCCGACGTGATTGTAAAGCCCGTCATACTCAGATACCCAATCTAAATAATAGGTTCGGGCAGAGCGGACAGGAGCAAACTCCGTATTTTCTCCAATACCACAATAAAATAGTGCGAGGAACCGGGTAATCCCTCCTTCTGCCACTGCTTCATACACAACATCTGCTTTGGAGAGACCGGAGTGAGGACGCGCTTCTGTGTGGTTTTCAAGCATCACGCCCAACGGACGACGATTGTCCCAGATGGCTTTTTCAGGTTTTGTATAGAGTCTCCCGTTGAGCGGACACGCCTCAGTTTTGGGAAGCGTTTGATCGAGTTTAAACCCTTCACCGGGATTAACCTCTTGCTCTTCGGGGATTATGACAGAAGCGGTTTTTGGAGCGGTGTTTTTGAAAATGACATATGAAACACCACTACTGAAGATATACACAACGAGCATTCCGATAATGAAGGACAGTTTTGATTTCATGTGAATGCCTTTGCTTTTTTGATCACTTCTTCTTCCTCTTTGGAAAGGTCAAAATCCAGACCTTTTCCTCGTTTTACTTGTTTGGCATACCATCGTGTGCCACTTCGTCCCGATAAGGAAGTAAGTAACAGACCGTTTTCTTTGTTATCAAACAGTCCGATGATAAAACTTTGTTCTCCTCCTGTATCGGCAAACGGATTAAATCGTACCAGCCCAATTTTTTGGATGGTTGTATTACCTTTTTCTTCCTGCTCTTTAACCCGTGTCAGTAAATTGCCCACTTTTTCTTTGGTGGACGCAAGATCATCAACGAGTTGATCAAATAATTCTTGTAATCCTTTTTTGTCTGTTCGTTTAATGAGCTTGTCGTAGTGAGCTTTCGTTTTGAATAAAAAAAATGAAAGACTGGCTAACCACAATGCGATCAAAATAAAAAAAATAACACTTGTGGGATCGCCACCATTCATCATAGTTTATTGTACCTGCTTTACAAGCATGAGTCAATATGGTATATAAGGGAAATTGTATGCCTAAAAAAACGAAAAAGCGCAAGATCATCGCAGAGTACAGACGGAAACTTCTCACACTCGGGAATATTCAGCCGCCAGTCGTTTCTTCCCGCCCACGAGTATCTATTCGTGAAAAATCAGAAGTGAAATCAGAAGTGAAACCGCAAATCATCACTCCGAAAACTGCTTTTTCGGGTTATTCCCTGCAACATGTTCGTAGAGACCTCATCAAAACATTTGTGCTTTCCCTACTTGCAGTCACGCTTGAGTTCGTGCTATATTTGGTGACTAAATCATAATTAAGAAGCAAAGGGGGTGAGTACGATATGGCAACAATGTACTGCGTAAAATGTCGCGAAAAGCGAGAGGATGCAAATCCACAACATATTACCATGAAAAATGGTAAGCCTGCTATGAAAGGAAAATGTCCAGTTTGTGGAACTGCGATGTTCAAGATTGGTAAAAGTTAATGTACTTCAATGAACATCTCATATGATTCAAGAATCCCCCGTAAAAAAATAGCGGAGGGATTCTTGGGTTATGGCACAAAAAGCGCTCCTGTGTGTTACAATAATGGAAAGAGCGCAACTGAGTATATATTCTACGGGGAGTGGCGCAGTTTCGGCCAGAGGCCGACTAGCCTTTGGCTGGGGCTAGCGCATATACATATTGTTGTTGATTATATAACGGGGAGTGGCGCAGTTGGCTAGCGCGCCCGCTTTGGGAGCGGGAGGTCGCAGGTTCAAGTCCTGTCTCCCCGACCAACAATGACAGTGAATATTACATCAGATACCAATATCAGATCTTTCCTTACCAATGTCGGGCTCATCACATCAAACGGTCCGTTTGGACATAACATCATGGCGTGTGAATGGACACATCAGATATCCTACGATCCGGCACTTATTGCTCTTGCCATCAGAAATCACAAGGCAACATTTCAAAACATTATTCAGAGCAAAGAATTCGGCGTCAGCATTGCATCGGTTGATCAGATAATACTATCTTCGGTTGCGGGTAATCGATCGGGAAAAGACGTTGACAAGATAAAAATGCTGGAGGAATTGGGGTTCCATTTCTCCCCGGCCAAACATATTGATGCGCTGATGGTAGAGGGTGCTTGCATGAACGCCGAATGTCAGCTTGTTCAAACCATCGATATTGGTGATCATCCGCTTCTCATCGGAGAAATAATCTCCCTTCGGGAGATTGATGCAGAGCCCGTTGTCTACAATCAGGGGAAATATTGGAGCAAAGGTGAGCGGCTCTCCAAACCTGGAGAAGCTGTACTTACCCGTATACGAAAACTGCACGAAAAATACAAAAAATAACCAGGAAATCTTCCCGTTGTGATATACTACAAACCGTAAAACAAGCCTAATTTCTTATATGTACAAAAACATATCAGCAGTACTTATTTGGTCCGGCGATTATCGAAAACTTGCCAGTTGGTACCGGGAAAAGCTTGGACTCAAAACAATTGAGGAAATCACTCATCCGCAAGATTCAGGCGTTGGTTTGGCAGTTGGCACGTCGTATCTATGGATCGGCAAGCATTCAAAAGTTACTGGAAAAAGTAAAGATCCGTATAGGATCATGGTTAACTTTACGGTACAATCAGCTTCGGATGTCTACGAGAAATTAGTGAAACGTGGAGTGGTGTTTATCGCAAAGCCGTTTAAAGCGCCAACATTTGACAAATATTTTGCAACGTTTAAAGATCTGGACGGTAATATAATTCAGTTGATTGGAGATAAATAAGCGCGCGGGTGTAATTCAATGGTAGAATACGAGTTTTCCAAACTCGGTACGGGAGTTCGATTCTCCTCACCCGCTCCACATTAGCATGGGGATGACAACACTTCCCGCTGTACGACGTTTGAACTTTTTCCAACAATGAGCTTAACCATGTATTTTCGTCGTTTTATGCTATACTACCGACCTCAATATGAAAGATGCACTGTTAACTGTAGATGTTCTCAGGTCTCTCAATCAGGAGCGTTTGGCGCAATTGCCTCTTGATCCTTATGCGATAGCGTTTGATGTTCACGGATTTACTCTGGGAAAAGACCCAAGGGTGAATGAGCTGATTCTTGAAGAGCAAGCCCGATTACTTGGTCGAGGGTGTGTATTGGCAGCAGTGACTGGCTTTGGCGATCGAATTCATTT
>JACQMD010000017.1 GCA_016203755.1 Candidatus Roizmanbacteria bacterium | reverse complement strand
GGCTTATCGAGGGAAGCGGATTTTTAACCCGATTTTTTATCGAACAAGTAGGAGGATGTGATCTTTTTAATATTAAATTCTCCGGTTCTGGCAGTAAGTGTATCTGGCCAACGAATCCTGATTACCAGACTGCGGTTATTGCAATGGAAAAAAACTATACAGATTTTAGAGGTTTCACGTTTGTCATGGGCAACCAGGCGAATTTAGAATCAATTAATACTTCCACATTTATTATCCGCATCACATCATTTACCTATAATATTCTTTCTGCTGTTCTTCTACTGCGCTATATCATCTTGTGGTTTTTTCTCATCGTTTCACCATTTTTAGCGCTTCTTCTTCCATTTATGTTTATCAGAAATACAGGATGGGTGTGGATTGGGGAGTTTTTCAGATGGTTGTTTTACGGCCCGCTCGTTGCGCTTTTTATCGCCGGAACTGCACGAATTTGGAAGGCAGGCATCCCATTTACTTTTGATTTCAGTCGCATTAATACCCAACCGGGACAGGTATACCCTACCGCAATTAGTATTTTATATGGAGGCCCGGCGCAAACACTTACGCAAACCAACAGTGCCAATTATGTTGACACCTATGCCGAATACGTGATAGCACTCATCATGCTGTGGGCAGCCATACTATTACCCTGGCTGCTGCTTCGCATATTTCGCGATTATTGCTGTGATGTGCTAAAAGATAACCAAGCAACACTCAAGCAGATTTTAGGAAAATTCCAAAATTTTGGCGCACCCGGCGGACCTTCCCTTCCGTCAGGAAAAGGAATGGGTAGAATTCGAGAGCTTGTCGATCTTCCGTTCCGGAAAATCACACCCGTCCCAACTCAGGAACAAGAAATAGCAACCGTGCGACAACAACTCGTAAAACAAATTGAAAAAGGGAATACCCGGAATATCAGTACTGGTGAACTCAAAAACGCGTTCAATCTCAATGTACGGACACTTACTGATCTTGGCAAGGTAGAAACTAGTCCGGAACTTCGTTCTACCATTTCTACGACACTCAAACAAGTACATAATCCGACGAGCAGTACCTCAACAACCCAACAGACACAATATTTTATGCTGCAGCAAGAGCTGAAAACCCGCGCATCGCACGGAGACCGTGAAGCTGCCCGCATTCTTCAGGCTGGTGACGTTCGCAGTATTCCAACAGGAGAATTCATGCGTACTCCAGCTCCGATCCTGCAGCAACTCGTACAGCAACAAACTGAAATAAGAGAAAAGGAACGGATCACCGTGGAACGCATCACGACAGAAACAATAGCAGCACCCACCGAAAAGGTCGTATCTGAAATTGCGCGAAAAAACAATATTCCTGAACAAACAGTACGTACTGTACTTACCACGTTGCCACACATTGGAGGAACACGTGAGAAACAAATTCAAACCATAGCGCAACAACAGCAAATCCCCGTGCAACAAGTCGCGACCATTGTTTCACAAGCATCTCAACCCGTGTCAACGGAAGTTCACATTACGGCTGATATGCTCCCGGCTCCTTTAACGAGTCGGATAAAAACAATTGCTGAACAAACCAATACCTCAGAAACATTAGTCACCCGTATCGTCGATGCCATTCCAAAAACAACCGGTACCTACCAACAGCAAGTCGAAAGGGTTGCACAACAACTACAAATAACGACGCCAACAGTCCAGAAAGTAGTTGATCGCGCGGTTCCAAAACATACTTACCGTCTTCCAAAACAATATACGCCCACCGTCTCCATCGATGAGTACGAAGAAGTAAAAGACATGTGGACCCGTCATTATCGTGAAGCCGAAGTACCGATCTCTTCATCTATCGGGTCTCGGGAAGAATGGGTTGCTGAAGAAATACAAAAATTGACCAATCTTCTCAATCTCCTTATCTCGCCCAGCGGTGAAAATCGTGAAACAGGGCTCAAACAAGTCATGGAGCTACTCCCCTTCCTGTTGCTCGGCGAATTTACCGATGCGGAAATAGTCATGTACGTCAAAGCAAAACTTGAGGCGGCAAAACATATGCAATGCGAACTCACGGAGCGTGAAAAAACGACTGAACAAATTAAGAAGGAGCAGGAAGAATTCATCTCAATACCAGTTATAGAAAAACCAAAAAAAGAGGAAAATGTCTTAGAACAAGCCTTGACAACTGACGTCAATATAGAGGATACTAAAAAAGGAATAGAATGAGCATATTTTATTATATTCTGATATGCCACTATTAATTCTGATACTCTTTGTCGCGCTTGGGGTGGGAACTGCCGGAATGGTCCAGCAGAACCAGGAATTAAATCTTCAGACGGGCAATATCGTCTCCACAGCTTCTTGTTACAACGTTGAGTCAGACGTGACACGAGAAGTTTCTGCCGATGAAATTGCTGGAGATTGTGCTGAAGAAGTGAGTGGTAAAACATACGTCCGTATTCGCCAGGGCGTAAAAATAGTCAATGCAAAAATAGGTGAGGGACGAAAGAATTGGGGAACCTGTACGACAACTGAACCGACCGGATACGGGGCACTACGCAAAATAAATAATAACACGCTCTCCTCCACTGCTCCTGGTGATATATTTTGGGAAGATCTCAATTACACGCAAGACGATTTGAAAGAATTTCTTCTTATTCTGACCGAACAGTCGAGCACCAACCACACATTTGATATCTATGTAAATGAATCACGAATTGATGAGCTTCCCGAATTTGTGACCAATTGCAAAGAAACGGGCGGTATTGTTTCTATGCTTGAGGGACCAGCAACAAACACATTCCCGCCGCAGGCAATTTCTCTCACTGATACAGACTATAATAGCGGCGCAAATCAGATTTTTGATAGCACCTGTTGCACAAGCGCCTTTACCGAAAATCGTGACGCTGGGTATTATCAGGATTTCTTTATTCGCATACAGGAGAAACAAAAACCAGGTGAAGCGAAAAAAGTTGGACAGCTGACTAAAACGATTAACGATGACAAACGCACATACGACGTATTTTTTCACGCGGGTATTATCTATATGACAGATACGACGGATGGTTCTGCAGACAAAGAGAAAACATGGATGTACAATGGCACCTCGGATGAACCACCATTGGGAACCGGCTGGCACAATCCAAGTTTACAGTTAAACACACTTAAATTTGTGACTACATCCGAGTGGACCTGGGCAACACCGGAGTGTAAACCCGCCCTCTACCTCTATCCGGAGAAAGAAACACAACTCTCGGTTAAGGTTCTTCCCCAGGGTCATCTCACCGAATCCATCCCTCCTCATGGAGTCAATGGATGGAATGTGACTGCATTCCCTGATGGTCGTATTTATCCATTTACCCAATCACCTAATTACCCAATCACCCAATCGTATCCCTATCTCTACTACGAAGCTGCTCTTGAGAAGGTAGCTGTTCCGAAAGACCAGGGATGGATTAAAACAAAAGACGAACTCCCTGCATTCTTTCATACGATACTTCCGGAGCTTGGTCTGAATGAGAAAGAAGCACAGGATTTTAAAGACTACTGGCTACCCAAGTTAACAACTGAGGGAACCAAATGGTACATTACTCTCATTGAGAGAGATGAACTCGACAGAGTAGAACCTATTCAGTTCTCAACACAACCAGATACGTTTATCCGTGTAAGATTCTATTTTGAGAAACTGGATAACCAATCACCCATCCATCAAGTTACCCTCTCACCCATTCACCCATTCACCCAATCACCTGTTCGTTCTGGTTTTACCGTTGTGGACTGGGGAGGCATCATGGGGAATGGGAGTTGTGGAGTAGGGGAAGTAAGCGAGTAATAAGAAGATACTCTATATTATTTCCTATGCTATTTTGTGTAAATCTTCGTTGAGGATAACTGGTTTCGTTGCAGCTATTTCCTGTTCATAAAATTCAATCTTCGGGATCGGGTTCATGAGGAATATTTTCTTGTGAAGCACATGGGCAAATCCGATTTCCATAAGCGTATTACCGCCGATGTAATACTTGATTCCCTTCCGGTCATAATTTAAAACAAGTATCGCATCACTCTTTTTAATTTCTTCCCAGAATGCGCGTATAACGTCATGTATCTGAAAATTCCGTTCATTCTTTTTTCGCTTCTCATCTTCAGTTAGTCCAATGAATTCGTCTGCAAACTTTGAAAACACTGCTGTATGACCAAGTTTTGACAACTCTTTCTTAGCTGAAATCATCTTGTCTGCAAATGCCAAACTCCCACAAATTGCAATACGCATAAACCTTATAAAATTTTCACCATTTCAAAATGAGGCTTCCCTTTAACAAATCCCATTTCCTTATAGAAGTTAATTCCTATATCGTTGTTTATATGAGCAGTCAAAAATATCCATTTCCGTTTAGCAGACCGTAGTCGTTTTTCAAATTCCTGAAATAGCATCTTTCCAATACCTTTTCCTCTGAAATGTTCATCAACAACAAAAAACCATAAACCAACGCCACTAGTTTTAAGTGATTCACCTAAAATCCATCCCACAATTTTCCCTTCTCTATCTGCTACTAAAAAGTAATACTCGCTTATGAATGCTTTCATATACTCCTTATCAGGAAATCCTCCTCCCGGAAATTCAAGATAGGGATGCTTCGCAAGCTTTTCGCATTGTGCTAAATCCTGTTCTGTTGCAGGTCGGATGTGAATATTCATAGTTCCTTACTTGTCATCCTAACAATCTCATAAACATATGGCAATAACGGATAATCAGAAAGTTTCGATAAACCGATAAATTGAACAAAATCACTATTTATATC
>JACQMD010000014.1 GCA_016203755.1 Candidatus Roizmanbacteria bacterium | reverse complement strand
TCCACTCGAAATGGCGCACTCACGACGCATGCGTTTACCGATGAAGTAATTGATCACCATCCCATTACACCAGAAATGTATGAGGTCATAACAAACCATCCTCTTATCAATGCAATCCAGAAACTTACACGAGCAGAGGTAAAAGCACAATTAGCCAGCGACTATGCAGATACCCAGCGTAGATTAGGATTTGAGCTACACCCGAGAAGAACTGATTTTCCCGGAATCAGACATGATTGGCATCCGGGCACACGTGCAGGCTATCAACTGACAGTCATTTATGAACCTGAATATTTAGAACGAATTGGTATACACGATGATGAAGGGAATGACTTGCGTATTATTTTAGAATATACCGGAAGAGTGCTTCCTCGTAATTCCCATGACTTAGCTCCTATTCTAAAGCAAGTATTAGCTGATAGTGGTGTTGAAGCTGCAACAAACACAGCGGGATCTCATCCTGAAATTGATATCGCATTACCCGGAATAAATAAAAGTGTCGGATGTGCAGCGCTTTTACCGCGAATTGCTCAGAGGTGGAATATTTCCGAGGAAGCAGCAAGACAACATTCCATTGGTGGCGGAGATAGTCCGAAGTATAACGATAGGCCATTAATTGAGTTCTTCAGATTTGGAGTGACAAATATCGAATTCTGGGAAGATGGTGAAAAAGGACCTGTTGTTTTAGATTATCCTCAAATAACTGATCCTGTTTCAAGAACATTTGAATTATTCCGCCGGTCTTGATAATCTCATCGTTCATCCCGAGCCTTCATAATTCCACAAAACATTGATTTCACGGTCCAAATTTGAGAAAATACCACCTATTATTAACTATAGGATATTTAATGAAACAAGAAGCAAGTTATTTTTCACCGGCATACCCATCATTTTCGAGAAATCAGCAACGCCAACAGTTGGTATCTCCTGATCGTGTGTCATGGGGCATAGCACATAAACCATTTGACGATTATTTAAATGACTTTTCGAAACTTCCATGGGAGAAAGCGTCAAACGTAGAGCATCATTTGCAACGGCTTTCGACCTTTGTTGATCCGGTGGTTATCGATCTTTTGACATATCCTGAAGCATTGAGGGAGTTATATCAACGACTTGGTGAGCCGGAGCAATTTCGAGGATTGTCCGTTGGGAGTAATGATCCGCGATCTTTTAAAGAGCGAATCGGTGATGATCTTATCGGTATTACCCATTTGGCCGGAGACTTGGCAAGCGTGAGAAGGATTTCTGGAAAACCCAACAGTTGGGATCAAATTCGTCTGTGGCTTGGTGATAGGACAGCAGACTTTATCTTATCACGTGGATTTGCAGGGCTTGATTACATTCCCGATAGACCATATTACTATCACTTTGCCGTTAGGCAATTGTGGTCTATGTTAAATCCGGACGGCGGGATGCTGTTAGTGCAAACTCCTCCGGTGGAGACGCTATTGCAACGAGGTATTAGTATGATAAATTGGAAATTACAGCTTAAAGATGCGGGGATCTCCATGTATTTTCTAGGAAGTTATCAATCAAGAGATTATCGGTTTAGCTCAAGAGAACCTGTCCGATATGGCATATTGCAGCTTATCAAGTCAGCAGATATTCCGCTTCCTGACGTGACCCAGCAATAACTTATCTCTTGCAAACCTGCAGACATTCATCAAGCGTTTGAAACGGAACGACTCCATCACCACAACCGCCGTCGCAGGTTTGCTCGCACGTTTTCAATGCCTGATTATAATAGTAGGAAGGAAAACATGCTTTACACCGTCCTGCAACCGCTTTGAGACTGCACCGGCCATCTTTATAGAGATTTGTTGGTGACAACGATGAAAGAGATGCAAAAAACGGAGACAAGTACGCGATGCACGTGCCATCGGCAAATGGGCCCTGATTCATGCTTGTGCAATAGGAACCCGTTGGACAAACGGTCTGATAGGAAAAATCTCCTCCACAGCTTATTGTTGTTTGACTGAGTTTATTGTGAAGATACAGTTGCCACATGCTTCCGGCAACGGCTGTAATAAACAGGATTACTAACAATCTACCCATACATGTATCATACGTCACGTTTTATTTCTTGGCAATTGGTTCTCTTTCCGGTACAATAGGAATCAATGGATACTGGTGCAAAAAAGCTCCGTGTTGGATGGTACAGCTTTACCTGCTGTGAAGATTCAACCATTCTTTTTACCGAACTTCTCAACACCCACTGGGATGAGTGGAAAGACAAGATTGAATTTGTCGATGCACGCGTACTCAAAACGAAAGGAGAAATGAAAAATCTTGATATCGTATTTATCGAAGGTGCAATCGCCGGAACTGAGCAAATTGCAAAGCTCAAAAAGATACGGGAAAATACAAAAGTGCTTGTTGCCATCGGCGCATGTGCGGTAACTGCGATGCCGTCTGGCTGGCGAAACACCTTTACTCCGGAACAAAAACAGGAAATACAGTTTCTTGTCGACCGCTTTTCGCATTTACCAAAAGTGGAACCACTATCGGCGTTTGTGAAAGTGGATGAAATAGTATCGGGGTGTCCGATGGACGAAGGTACATTCTTGAAAGTATTAAACAAGTACATTACGTAAGCGATCCGAATGATCCGGATTTGCATCCGAATGATCCTAATAAAATACATTCGGAGCATTCGGATGGTTTCGGATTAAATTAGGATCGCAATTATGCATCAAGGCAGTCTTGATCTCACACTAGATCAAATTACTAAAATAGAAGGCCATGCAACACTTGCTCTCAAAGTGCGGGAGGGGAAAGTGGCATCGCTTGAGTTTAGCATTGCTGAATTTAAACGGTTTTATACCAAAGCAGTGCGGGGGAAAAGTATTATTGCGACACCTCAGCTCGTTGCCCGTATCTGCGGTACGTGCAGTAATGCGCATCTTCTCTGCAGTATAAAAGCAATTGAAGCGTCGCAGGGGATTGTTGTTTCAGAACAAACAAGATTATTACGACAGTTATTGAACCATGGGCTTATTATCCGTGACCATGGGTTGCATTTGTATTTATTCGCGCTTCCGGACCTGTATAACCGGGATTCGTTACTCTCGTTTGATGAGAACAATCCGGAAGAACACGAACTCATTCACGACGCATTTGCCGTGAAAGAATCAGGAAATCAGTTGAGTATCTGGGCGGGAGGACGCTCTGTCCATGCGCCTATGCCAACTCTTGGCGGATTCTTAAAGTTGCCACAAGAAGGAGGACAACAAGCACTTATTGCAAAATTGCAAGAAATCAGACCTCGCGTGTTAAAGCTGATTAACATATTTTCAGACTGTCCGTTTGAACAGAAAGAACAATTCTCGTTTTCCGGATTGCAAGGGGAAAATTATGATTATTTAGAAGGTAATATTGTTGCATCAGACGGAACACGTATCTCTGCGCGTGACTATGGCGGACATCTTGAACGGGTCGTGATCCCGTATTCGCAGGCAGCAGGATACCGGTTTAAAGGAAGCGTGTTTATGGTGGGAGCACTTGCTCGCATCAATCTTTCAAAAGATCAATTGCATGGAAATACGAAACGCGACGC
>JACQMD010000015.1 GCA_016203755.1 Candidatus Roizmanbacteria bacterium | reverse complement strand
GGGCCTCTGGCCCAGATCGGCCTTTGGCCGAAAAACGACAACTCAAATCTTAATAAGTTTGAGTTTGTTACCTTTTTGATCCACAATGATATAATCTAGAAAACCCATAATATTTTATATTGCTATGAAATCATACGGCATTATCTATCAATATCATGAGCAACTTACATCAGAAATCTTATTTGTTGCACCACTTGAATCACCAGTTCATACTATTCCGGTAACATATCCTCTAGTCCGGCAAAGGAATTTTGCCAAATTGTTCAATGGGTTAATTGTCGGAGGTGTTATTGGTATTTTGGTATTGTTTGTTCCGTTTCTCTACGTTGAAGCGAAATATCGCGTCAATTCATTTACCGCTCCAAAACCGGTGATTGAGGAAGAAGTTGCACCGATAGTTGTTCAACAACCTTCCATTCGTACTCCGACATTTTCACGTCTTATCAACGAGAAATACCTCAAAATACTGCAGCCGGTTGATAGTAATTTTTCTGTTGTTATCCCGAAGCTGGCTTTGAATAGCCGCGTGATCCCTCAAGTTGACAGTGCTGATAAAACAGTTTATACAGAGGCGCTTACTCAAGGAGCAGCACATGCCCGTGGTACTGCCTTGCCTGGTGAGCATGGACGGATTTTTGTTTTTGCCCATTCAACTGATTATGTGTGGAATATCACACGATTTAATGCAGTGTTTTACCTTCTGAAAGAGCTTGTTCCGGGAGATGAAGTGTATGCGGTGTACAACGGCGTGGTATTCCCCTACCAGGTAGTTGATCGGGTTATTGTTGAACCAACAGATCTTTCCTATATGGAACCCAAAACGGGTGAGGAAGAATTGATACTGCAAACCTGCTGGCCGCCGGGAACCACTTCGCAACGACTTCTCGTGATTGCAAAACCAAAAAACAGCATGCGCGTAAACTAGTTCGTCCTATAGTTATTGACACTATTGCAGTGTCATGATACAATTCAGCCGTTACAAAAAATAGGGAGTTTCATTAGTCTAACTAATATTGCTTGCTAAATTATTACAAGATTCTTACACTAAATAAGGATTTTTTGTTAGAAAATAGGTTTTACACATATATGAAATATTTGGTGTGCGTATTTGTTACGGGGCTTTTATATCTTCTGACAACAGTTTCAGTGAATGCTCAATATGGTTGTCCTCCGTATGGAGCAGAGTGTCCCTCTGCATCGGTGATTGTCGTTGACAAATTTATCCGCGATCCGCGTCAGAAAGGTGATGTGTATGTGGATAATCTAACCGTTTCAGACTACCGGTTTTCCCCGAATGAAGATATCATTTTCAAAATTGTCATTAAAAATACCGGAACAGAAGCAGTTGAAAATGTTAGCGCAGATGATGTCTTACCACAACTTACCGATTTAGTCACCCCAACGGGTGATATTCGGGATTTCCGTGATGCCAGTCGTACGTTTGGTACGCTTGAGCCGGGAGAAAGCAAAGAATGGTTTTTGCGTGTGCGTGTCAAGGCAGCTGATGCGGTTCCGGGGGGTACCGTTTGTGGCGACCCCAACGCTATAAACCGCGTCACGGTACATGCCAAGGATATGCCGGATGCGCAGGATACCAGCAGTTTCTGTATCCAGAAGACTGTTTTAGGTGCAGTAGCACAGCCGGAGGCCGGGACACCACTCTATTTGCTCGCAAGCACCTTTCTCGGAATGATCGGGGTTGGACTTGTTGGCAAAAAAGTCTACAGCTAACTTCTATGACCAATACAAGTATTATCATGTTCGTTATTGGCATTGTGCTTTTCTACGCAATTGTCTGGTATGGAGTAGCAAATGCAGCAGGTCAAGTATTGGGACGGATGACTACCCGGTATGAATTGCTGGAAGAAGTTGCACGTTAACAACTTAATACAACAGTTAGGAAGGATTGACGATTTGCTCGAGTCGTTTAATTCGATCAAGCAATTTATTTTTGACTAGTATCCCGTGGATATCTTCCGACCAGTCATACAAATTAAGCATGAGTCGATTTGTTTCACAAGCATTCTCATCGAGTGTATCGAGTTTAATAGTAAGGTATTCCAGTTTTTCCTTGATTGGTTGCAACTCTTCACGTAATAGTTGTCGTATGGTAGTAACATTCGAGTTTGTAGGTATACGCTTATCATAAAGGAAGAATTCGTAAAAGTCAATTGAATCTGGAAACAACGAGTGCATGAGAGATGCAATCTTTTTTTCCGGTTTCAATGAGAAACTAATGGATGAAGGAGGTGAAAAAGAATGAATAATTCTGAAAGATTCTTATCTAAAAAGATTACTAGAAGAGAATTTTTAGCAGGTATTGGTGCTCTTGCAACTGGTTGTGCAGTAACAGTAGAGCCTGGTAGACGAACAGGTTCTTATACTGTTACCGGAGGTGCAATCGAAGAAGGAGCAGCTACTGCTGCACAAGCAGTGGAACAAGGAATTCCAACTGAAGAAGCAATGGCAGCAGAAGCGCCGGTAGCAACAGCAGTACCAGCAGCAGAAACTCAAGCTACTGAAGCGATGTTCGAAATTAGCGGAGTTCCAGAGCAAATAGATCCTGGTAATAGAGTTTTAACCGTTGATGTAGCAAATGCAGACTTCGGCGGAGATTATATAAATACTCTTAGACAAGGAACAGAGATGATGTTTGCAGAGCCTGGTGTATTGCTTGTAGATTCTCAATTTCCGCAAGAGACGATTGATGAATCAAATGGAGCAATCAGAAGGATTGATCCTCTCAACCAAGAACTCTTTGAGAATGCAACAGAAGCGTTTCCATTAAATGAAGGAGCTTTTGCTGTTGCGACAATGGGATATGGAACCGTAGAAGTTGATGGTGCACGTTTCGTGCTTGAAGGTCAGAGAGACCACATGTGGCTCGTTGCCATACGAGGAAACTTTGAAGGTGATGGAGATCGTAATACTACGATCAACTTCAGTGAGTACGAAGATGGGCATGCACAAGCTATGGCATATCCTCGTGGAGCCTTCATTTCTGAAGGTAATTTGAAGCAGATTGTTGACTATGGTTTTGTGGGAGATCCAAACTGTGGTGATAGTGGATGTCGAGAAGGAGTTTCAGGACTCCTCTACGATGTGAACACGAAAGCTTTATCAGTTGTACGATTTGGCCATGATAATACTGGTCAGCTTACAGCTCAAGAAGCATATAGAAATTGGTAAGAAGTTTACGTGTATTTTAGTAGCAAGCCCCCAGACGCATACATTTATGCAGGGGGCTTGTTAGTGAAATATAGTAGATTGGAGGAATACTATGAAAGTGCAAACAATAGTACAACGAGTGAAACAATTCGACATATTTGATCGGATGATGATAGTGCTATGTCTTTTCCATGGAATTGCCAACACCATCTGGATTAATCTCAACACAGCGCCACTCCCGTGGGATCAGGCAGGACATACGGTTGTTGCACTTAAGTTTTATGAGTATATCAACGGCACGAGTCAGGAAAGTATTGCGCAAATATCACAGCAATATGCGCCGTTCGTGCATTTTACTACTGCATTGGTAATGAGTCTTGTAGGACCGAATCCGCTGGTCGGTTCTTACGTGACGACGGCGTTTTTCATAGCGTGTCTGGTATTTTTATATCTCTATATTGTTGAACTGACTCATGATAAAACACTTGCTTTTATGTCTTCGTTGCTCTTTTCACTCCTGCCTCCGGTATATGCTGCATCACGGTGGTTGTTGCTTGATATTCCGCTGACCGCACTGTTTCTGAGCTCGTTGTTTTTTCTGGAAAAATCGAACGGGTTAACGCATAAAAAGTATAGTATTTTATTTACTGTTTTTCTGTCAGCAACGCTTCTTGCGAAAGAACAGGCTATTGTGTATTTCATCATTCCGCTGATGTTCAAAGCAAAACAACTGTTGAGAGCGAATAAAAAGACATTGCTAGCGTTTGGGGCAGCAGTTTTATTAGTAGTAAGTCCATGGTATCTGGTTAATGCTTCAGCGATATCACAATTCGTTCAGTTCTTTTATACTGGAGAACCGGGAGATCCTCAACAAGTATTGAGTGCTGAAAGTATTTTCTACTATCTTTACATTCTCATCAATTTCTCATTCACCTTATTTGGATTTCTGTTCCTCCTTTTTGCTCTTTATTGGACGCGTTATGTGAAATTAACAGCACGATTGCTCCTGACAGTTCTATTTACTTATGTTGTTTTTACCTTCGTTCATAACAAAGATTCACGGTATATTTTACCAATTCTTCCATTTCTGGCAGTTATTGTTGCATATCCTTTTGCTACGTTTATCAAGCAACGACTTTTTTTCCCCGCGTTTTTATTTCCTCTTTTGATAAGTTACTACCTGCTTTATTTTTTTATGCTGTCCTTCGGATTTCCTCTGGATCCCACTGTTGTGAACTATCAGCGGGCTATAAAGGTGCCGGTAGTTGGTTGGATCGACTATGTGAATCTCGGAAAAGATACGAGTTTCTACCTTGCGCCACGATACAATCAGGAGGCTTGGCCAAATGATACTATCGTCGAGGATGTTTACGCGTCATTAGAACAGCGCAGACCTCACGTACTTGTCGTGGTTGATAAACGACATCTTAACACTGGTAATCTGCAGCTTGCGGCGAATCTTGCCGGATACGGACATATACATTTTGAATCCCCCTATTCGACAGACCGATTCGAAGATTACCCTGCCCTTGAGCGGTATGTTGCCTATTTCAGTATGGCATTAGTTGTAGATCAGTCGTTTGGTCCGGCGGATGCTATTCGTCATGCTGAGGCACTTACCCAACTGAAAGAGTACATGCAGTCTCGTTCTGATGTTTCCCAACCTCTTCGGGAGTATCAACTACCCGATGGAGATACCGTGACACTATACAACATTACAATGTAAATTGCTATGAAATTACACCGTTTTTTAAGTCCTTTCATTATTTTAGTTGTTGTTGCGATCTTGAGTATGGCAAATTACGTACCTGGTACGTACCTTTCCGGATGGGATACCCTTCATCCCGAGTTTAATTTTTCATTATATGTACAGCGGATAGTTTATGGTTCTTGGCAATTCCATCAAGGGTTAGGTGCTGCATCTTCTCAAGCACATGTAGGAGAATTGCCTCGTATGGTTATACTCGCGCCGCTGATTACGCTTTTACCGGACTCGCTTGTGCGCTATTCATTTTTTTATCTTACGCTTATTGTTGGATCTCTTGGAATGTATTATTGCAGCCGGCGCGTACTAAACGC
>JACQMD010000024.1 GCA_016203755.1 Candidatus Roizmanbacteria bacterium | reverse complement strand
GTATACTAGTAATACCTTGAGTTTATTTCATTTCTCATGAAACCTATAGATCTAACAAAACCTCTACGTAAGTACAAAAGCGGATGGGTAGCTCTTGATGACAAAAAGAGAGTGGTCGCTTATGCGAAAACATTTGCAGATCTTATGAAAAAAGTGAAAGAGAATCCAGGTATTTTTGCAGTACCAGCTTCCAATAACTACTTTGGATTTGTCACAAATACTAATGGCTAAATACCCCTACTATATTCCCAGTTCAGGTGTTTATAAACCATGGATTAAAGTACATTTAGGTTATAAGAAGTCACATAAAATAACTTCAATTCCCATAGTTGCGCTTATCGATTCGGGTGCAGATGTCTGTTTTTGTTCAGAAGATATTGGTATTTGGTTAGGAATATCTCTTAATAAGAGGAGTCAATATACATTTACTACTGCTAATAAAACAAAATTTACCGCAATTAAGGAGACTATTACGCTTTATGTGTGTAATCAACAGTATCAATGCCCCTTTTACTTTTCTGGCACACTTCCTTTAGAAACACCAATAATACTCGGACAGTTGGGTTTCTTCGATCATTTTAAGATCATATTTAATCTTCAGTATAGAGAATTTGAGGTAGTATGAAAATGACTATTAACGAAGTTTGGCACAAAAGCCATCCAATGCCGAAGAATCCGAGTATTGAACAACGGATTGAATGGTATACGAAGCACGTTAAGCATTGTCAATGCAGGCCGTTTCCTGAAAAATTGAAAGAAGAGATGAAGAAGCTTAGCCGAGCCAAGACTCCTTGAGTTTAAGAAGCCGGGCAACTGCAGGATGTTTCCTAAGATAACTTTTAATTTCTCCGCGCATGTGGATGACTCCCGGAAGCACCGATAGAATAATAATTGCTCCGACAATGGGAAGTAAGTATTTATCAACGTCGGGAATAAGTTTTCCCAAGTAATACCCTGCTAGTGTCATGCCAACTCCCCAAATGAGTCCGCCTACTACATTGTAACTAATAAATTTTTGGTAGGGCATGTCTGCCATGCCGGCAACAATAGGAACAAATGTACGAACAGCCGGGACAAACCGGGCTAAAATAAGCGCTTTTCCGCCATGCTTTTCATAGAATTCCTGCGCTTTTTTCATGTTGTGTTTTGAAAACAAAAATGTCTCCTTTCTGTTCATAAGCCACTTGCCAAATCGTCCTCCCATCCAGAATCCTGCAGAGTCTCCACCGATTGCTGCAATCACTACGAGCGGAACCAGCAAGGTAATGTTAAATATTCCCTGAGAAGCGAGAAAGCCCGCGGTAAAGAGCAAACTATCACCAGGAAGGAAAAACCCGAAGAAGAGGCCTGATTCCGCAAACACTACAAAAAAAATCCCGAAATATCCAATCGTTTGAATTAGCTCAGGAAGGTCAAGATGAAATGGCAACATAACGATTCATTGTAAACGCCCAAGCAAAAAAATGCAATGATAGAGCTTTTTATCAATTCAATATAACAATAGTCAGATTGAGTATTAAGGCAAAGGAAACCCAGAGAAGATAGGGAATAAGAAGATAGGAAGCGATGGAGGAGAGTTTATAAAATGCGCGAATAGTCAACATGATCATTCCCCACAATAGAACAATATCAACCAATGCCAGTACAGGATTTCTCAATCCAAAAAACAGGAGAGACCAGAGTATGTTAACCAGTAGTTGTGCCCAATAGATTTGTAGCGCGTGGCGCTCTTCTTTCTTTTTCGTTGTGCTGATTATATATGCTGCAATTCCCATCAAGATGTAAAGGATCGTCCATGCCGGAGCGAAGATCCAGCTTGGGGGAGTAAAGTCGGGTTTTATTAAACTGGTATACCAGATAGGGATTGCAGGCGTCGTAACGAGCGAACCAATGAAGCCGAGAATCAGCGGCGTAGCTGTATAAAAAAGCAACGGGGCGGTTTTCAAAGGTTTCATAGAGTCATCATAGCAGATTGTAATGAATCTTTCGATTATGTTCTGGTATACTAGGATTGATTTACTATGAAATCGATTCGACAAACTCTTTTTTTCCCCGTTTCTCCTGATACATTTTATAATACTTACTTAGACGAGACATCTCATCGTGCATTGACCGGTGCACACGCACACATTTCAAATAAAACAGGTGAGAAGTATTCTGCGTGGGATGGATATATAACCGGTGAAAATCTTGAACTTGTCCCCGGTAAAAAAATTGTCCAGAGTTGGCATGCGTCTACGTGGGAAACGGGACGCATGAGTACGATTACCTTTCAACTAAAGCCAAAAGATGCTGGAGTAGCGGTTCAATTCACTCATGAAGGATTGGCTGATGCAAAAGAAGTGAAAGAGTTTTCGGACGGTTGGGAAGCGTATTACTGGAAACCCATGAAGCAGTATTTTGAGAAAAGACAAAAGAAGGGTAGTGATCAGCATGCAGGATGTTCCTGTGAATCTTGTTGCGGTACTGATTGCGGGTGTTGCTAATCTGGCGGTTGATTTTCTGTGGGAGCAATTCTTGGCGGGTGATGAGTTTGAATATTCCCTTGCATTTTTTTGAGAAAGTGGTATAAAAAATCCCATACGTTTTTTTCTATGATTGCAGTTCGTAATATTGTAAAATCATTTGGTTCGGTGATGGCGGTTGATGGTCTCTCGTTTTCCGTTCAACAGGGAGAAATTGTTGGATTGCTTGGTCCAAACGGCGCAGGGAAAACAACGACTATGCGGATGATGACCGGATTTCTTTCGCCGGATCTCGGAACGGTAACAGTTGACGATATAAACATTGCCACAGATTCTATAGCCGCCCAATCTCACATCGGGTACCTTCCTGAAAACAATCCACTCTACAAAGATATGCTTGTCTCCGAATTCCTCTCATTTGTCGCAAATGCACGATCGCTCCAGGGAGAAAAACGAAGAGAATGCATGGATTTTGCTGTCAAATCAACCACAATTTCCGACGTATTTTATCGTCCGATTGGTGAACTCTCAAAAGGGTACAAACAGCGGGTAGGGATGGCTGCGGCCATTTTGCATCGACCTGATGTCCTGATCATGGATGAACCAACAGAGGGACTTGATCCGAATCAGCGGAATGAGGTTCGGCATCTGATTAAGAAACTTGCAAAGGATCACACAATCATATTGAGCACCCACGTTATGCAGGAAGTTGAGGCGGTGTGTGAGCGAATCATTATCATAAACCGGGGGAAGTTAGTCGCTGACGGAACACCCGAGAAACTGCGAAGCGGTATAAAGGGAACAGGGGTGATAGTAACACTTGAAGGTACGTCGGTTATTGCTGAGCTCAAATCTGTCAAAGGCGTAAAATCTGTCGAAACAATTGGTAAATCGGGGAATAAACTAGACATTCGTATTGTTACCGAGACTAAAACAAAGATTCAACCGGAACTTACCAGACTTGCCGGAAAACACAAATGGACGATTTGGAAACTCACCGAAGAACAGCAAAATCTGGAAGAGGTGTTCCAGAAACTCACAAGGGGTGATTAGGTGATTGGGTAATTGGATGATTAGGTAATAAAACAAAAAACCCAATCACCCATTCACCTATTTACCCAATCACCCAAATTATGGATATACAAAACATCAAAACCATCGTCAGGAAAGAACTGTCACAATACTATAACAACGTTTCTTCTTACGTGGTCCTTATGGTGTTTTTATTGTTATGGGAGTTTCTGTTTTTCCGGTCAGCTATTCTTGTCGGCGAAGCGTCCTTGCGAATGCTGTATGATTTATTGCCGTGGGTCATGTTGTTGCTTGTTCCGGCAGTCACCATGGGAATTATCAGCCGGGAAAAAGATGAAGGAACGCTGGAATTGTTGCTCACGCAACCCATCACCGATCTTGAACTTATCGTGGGAAAATGGATTGCATCTCTCATATTTCTTTCTTCAGCACTTCTCTTTGCTATTCCAATCGCATTTTTTATGAGCATGTATGGGGCGTTTGACTGGGGAATGTTTGGGGGACAATTGACCGGTAGTATATTATTCGCCGGAGTCTTTGCGTCAGTGGGAATATTTGTCTCAACGCTTTTTGTGACTCAAATAGCAGCCCTTCTCGTGACGGTATTTGTCGGATTTCTCCTGATTGTCATTGGGACAGAATTGGTTACGGCAAATTTACCGCTTGTTGTAGTACCTGTTTTTGAGCGACTTTCATTTCTTTCGCATCTATCATCCATGTCACGCGGGGTTATCGATACGCGGGATGTGTGGTATTTCATTTCTGTTGTCATTATGTTTTTGGGACTCACGTATTTGTTGTTTATGAAGCGTAAGTATGGGAATGTAAAAGCCAAATATGCATCCTTTCAAACCGGTATTGCGCTTTTTATCGGCATTATGGTTCTCACCAATGTGTTGGGAGAACGCATCCCGGGTCGGCTTGATTTGACTGCCGGAAGACTCTATACGCTTTCAAATGGCACGAAAAAGATTCTCAAAGAACTTCCGGATGTGGTGAGTATCTCATTGTACGCTTCGGGTCGTCTTCCGCCGCAATACACCCCTGTGATCCGTGAAACAAAAGACTTACTCCGTGACGTTAAAACAACCGGCGGGGATAACGTTCAAGTTTCTTTGTTTGACCCGTCGTCCAATGCTTCTATTGCAACGGAGGCAACGAGCAAGGGTGTCCGGGAGGTACAGTTTAACGTGATTGGCCAGGAGGAATTTCAGGTCAAAACCGGATTCATGGGATTGGCGGTTGAATATGCAGGAGCAACAGAAACGATTCCGTTTATTCAACAGACAGATGATCTGGAATATCAGCTGACGAGTATGATTCGAAAACTTACCATAAAAGATAAAAAGCAAATCTCATTTCTTTCCGGTCATGGCGAAAAAGAACTGGCATCCGACATGCAGACGCTCAATACTGAAATTACCAAGTTGTTTACCGTAACATCCGAAACAGAAGTCGCAACAAATGCGGCAGCACTGGTAGTTGCTGCACCGATGCAAAAATATGACAGTGCTCTGATTGCCCGGATGAACGAGTTTATCAACCAGAAGAAAAATGTACTCTTATTGGTTGAAGGGTATGAGATTTCGCC
>JACQMD010000160.1 GCA_016203755.1 Candidatus Roizmanbacteria bacterium | reverse complement strand
GTAGAACATGGATCGATAGTACCTATGGTCATTCACCGCTATGGTTATCTCATGAAACCGATCCATCTATCGTACAGAAGATTAAGGAAAGAATACAAAAGGAATTATAAGCAATTTCATATTATTTTCTTGTAATGCTAAACAAATAATTTTTTAGTAGGGTTATTCCTGTATTAACGATGTAACTGACGAGTACTGGATACTTATCTTTATAATGTTTCTCGTAAAATATTTTCATCACATCAAACCGTGCTTCTTGTGCTTTTTTTGTTGTCGCCTCATCTGCAGTGCTTAGGTATTTAGAATGCTCTTTGATTCCTGATGAAATACCTTTATGATGAAGTATTGAAATGGATGGAATAAACCACACCGACCAACCCGTTTGTTTGATGCGATAGCAAAAATCAATATCTTCTCCATACCAGAAATAGTCCTCATCGAGCCAATTGATTTCGTCTCCTGCACTTCTTCGAATCATCATAAACGCTCCCATACATGCATCGACTTCATGCGTCTGCTCCATATTCTGATATCCCAAATGGTAGCCGTTAAACAGGAGCGAATTGGGAAAAAGAGAAGAAAGTCCGGAAAAATGACAAAACGCGCGCCAGGGAGTCGGAAATCCACGATGGCACGCATCATCAATTTTCCCATCCGGAAGTTTCACCAGGCATGTTGCAACTCCTGCCTTTTTTTCTTTCTCCATAAACTCGAGAATTGTTTGAATGGTTCCATTGGTCACTTCTGTATCCGGATTGAGTAACAAGATATATTGTCCTTTAGCTTTTTG
This sequence comes from Candidatus Roizmanbacteria bacterium, assembly GCA_016203755.1. GTDB lineage: Bacteria > Patescibacteriota > Microgenomatia > 2-01-FULL-40-14 > JACQMD01. The sequence goes on along the minus strand of JACQMD010000160.1, from coordinate 3,766 downwards.
AATTCCCTGATTATTAGCCTTCGCAAATCCAAGATTCTCTTTGTTTTCAATAAATATAATAGGTGTTTTATACTTTATAGTTGATACTTTATACTTGATAGCATCCCTTGATGCATTATCAACGACAATAACTTCCCATGACTCTGGAATCTTACCAAGCGACAATAAACAACGCTTGAGAAATTCCTCCGTGTTGTAATTAACGATGATGATTGATAAGTTCTTCATATACGGCAACCAGTCGTGATCCGATTGCATCCCAACTGTAGGATGCTACCACTCTTTTATGGGCATTTTGTGCTAAACGACGACCAAGTGAGTCCGAAGTTGCAATCCGCTTAATACTCGCTGCAATACTTTCCGCATCAGTTGCTACCAACAACTCATGTTCGTGAGTCATACCGGTGAGACCTTCACAGCCAGTTGGCGTGGTAACAACTGGAATTGCGCATGCGGCCGCCTCTAAAATTTTAAACTTCGTCCCCGAACCGATTCGAAGCGGTGCAAGCACTACATCTGTCTTTTTATACACACTCCGAATATCAGATACCTCACCCAGTATTGAAATATGCGGATCTTTGGTGCGAGCTCGTAACTCATCGGTTGCAGCCCCCGCGATCAGAAGTCGGGAAGCGATTCCCTCCTCGTTCAATAGATGATGCACTTTCGGCCAAATATCGGCAATAAGCCATCCCGCAGCATCTTTATTTTGTAAATAGTTAATATTACCGACGAAGGTCAAAGTATACGGGGATTTTTTCACGCTTTGTTGTATGGGTGTAAATTCACTCGTATTGACGCCGTTGGGAATCACAACACATGGTTTTGCCGTGACCTTCTGAATTTCTTCTGCATTTTCTTTTGATACAGCAAGACATTTCGTTGCCATTCTCCATGTGTGTTCTTCAAACTTTTTTATACGTGAAACTTCCCATTGTAACAATTGATGTATACCAATAGCACGCTGTTGCTTCGCATACGCATCATACACATGCCACTCTATATTCTCTGTTCCAAGCACTGTTGGTATAGGAAAATCACCATCACTATACATACTCGTGTAAAACGACTCTATATGTAATGCGTCATACTTCCCTTGTATGGTTTCATTGCGTAATAATCTATACACAGAAGGAGAATAATACAAAGCTGCGGGGAATGGAAAGTACGGAAGATATAAAAATGTTGCAAACGAATGGAGTGGACGACGTTTTACCAGTTTAATTGCATGGCAATATTTCTCAAGATTCCCCAGTAATTTTCTCTGTTCCTCAGTGCGGTAGAAAGAGAATAGCGTAACTTTGTGGTGCTTCGAAAGAGCACGAAGAAGATAATACGCACGGATTTTGCCGCCCGAGTTTAGAGGATAAGGAATGTCATAGGTAAAATAGAGAATGTTCATTGCAATGTAACGATAACAAACCGGTCTGCCTGCAGAATTGTCTCATGCTTTGCCTGCACAAAATGCACTTCAGGATCGTCAGGCGTGACGCTCACATAGTACGTGGCACCTTTTTCAATCTTCTTCTCAATTTCATGACCAACCGGCCACCCTTGGCGATTGATTTGATATAAAAATGCGGTATCGCCGTTGTATGAAGCTATGACTTTCGCATCTTTTGGTAGAATTTCATCTGCTTTTTTACCCGCCTCAACAATTGCTGCATTGTTAATCCAGTAGTATGTCCGGATGTGATACCAGGAAAATGCAATACTTGCCGTAAATATAATACATACCACCCCATATGCGGTGATTCGAGAAAATACCGTACCTGCCTTTCGAATCACGAAATCAGCTCCAACTCCTGCATACATTGCAACAACAGGGAGAATAAATATCTGGTAATAGTCATGCTTCACATTGCCGGTTGCAACAATCGTTAGGTATGCAAGCATAGCAATGGCCCACATATGCAAAAACCATCCGCGAACATCTGACTTAAGAGTAAGAATGCCGGTCACAAGGAAAAATACGCCATAATAGCCTAAGATAAGTTTTGCCAGCCGCTCAGCAAACAACCAGTAGAAAAATGCACCTTTGAGCCGGATACCATCTCCATTCAGAAGCCAATCCCACGCTGGAATACCCTCAGGAAATTGACGCATCCAGTTTCTCCACAACCAGAGCGGCGTGACGATCAATACGAGAAAAAGTAAGAATAAAACAATCATTGACGGTTTCAATTTTTGTTTTTGTCCAACGATCAGCTGATAGACAAGAGGTAGTAAAAGTGCTGCAGCAACGGGTTTTATAAGCAGTGCAGAAGCACCAAAGACTATTGATAAAACAAAAAACAGGTAGCTTCTCTTAACACTCCTGGTATCCTCAGCCCATTCAGAAAAAAAGTACAACAGTCCGGTCGAAGTAAAAAGCAGCATATTCTCAGGTAAAATCGTCCTGCCGTAATAGACCGAAAAAGGAAGCAGGGCAAAAAAAAGTCCGGACCAAAGGGCAGCTGAGGTTGCAATATACTTCTTTACCAGTAACACAATAAAAGAAAGCGTTCCCAGCGACAATGCTATAGAGACCATCCGCTCCCAAAATTCGATTGACCCGAACCAGCGTGAGAAGAACACGTACACCACATATGAAATCGCGTTATACAGGGGAAATTCTACAAATCGATATCCCATAGGATTGTCTTGGCCTGTTTGAACATTGGAGATATCATCATACCGGGGAACAAGCGGGTTGAAACCAAACTTGACAAAATTTCGGGTGACCGCTGAAGTATCGGCTTGACGCCACGAATGCCAGTCCGCAACCGGATTGTCAATCTTGTATAAACGTACAAGAAATGCCACGACAATAACTGCAAGGAGAATGATTTGTTCTGTTTTTTTCATTGATCTGTCAGAGGATTTGTGGACCGCTCGGTCACACTTCCATTCCCGTCAAATACAAATACTTTCTCATTTTTCGGAACACGGATTAAATCGAATGCTTCCTCCACTGATTTCATCTGATAGACCGCAATTGCAGGATTACGAAAAGTAAACCATAGTGCATCAGACAGACCTACCGGAAAGGCCCATGCTTCGCCAATTCGTATCGGAACGTTAACAAAATAAAATTTCATCGGCTCATTCGACCAATAATCCTGGTATGAAACATCTATTGCAAGAAAGAAATTCTGAACTTTTTCTCCAGCAGTTCGCCAATCACCATTTATTTTTTGTATTTGAATTATGTGAAATAGCGCAAAAACGGATATCACCACAGCCATACTCATCAGTGCGATATTCGATCCGCTGCTTTGTAAGTACCTATGTATTTTTTTCATAGAGTAAACAAAAACAATAATAAATCCGACAGATGCAAGGTAGCTATAGCGAGACGTCATATTCCCTAAGCCCAAAAATGGCAGCAATGCAATGAGAAAAAATAACATGCCAAATATGACTACGCGTTTTTCATCCTTCACCATTTTTTGAGCTATTATCCTGTAAGATACACCCAGCAACCCGACTACAATCAGTAAAACAGCCAGCGCAATGATAAGATTTTCTCGCATGAGAGTTCGCAGGATATTATAGAATGGCATCGCAGAAGGGCCAAACAGAGCAAGAGAAAAATATCCTGAAACATTACCGACTATATTAAAAGGAAGCTTAAGGAGATTATAGTTATAATCGCCGGAAAACCAGTGACTACCGGCGCTATAACGAAGAAGTAAATAAGGAAACAGCGGCACAAACAATAGAAATAGTGGAAGTTTTTTCAGATGTTTTAATGTTTCAAACGATCCAACGGATAGTATTTTGT
>JACQMD010000157.1 GCA_016203755.1 Candidatus Roizmanbacteria bacterium | reverse complement strand
TCAAAACTCTCCGCCAAAGGCGGATCTCCACCATAGGCGGATGAGCCTTTGGCTCAAGCCTCTGGCTGAAAAGTTACAACTCAAAACTCAAAATTATAAGTTAGACTATTACGTTATTGAGGTAAATGCCCGACTCTCCCGATCTTCCGCTCTTGCCTCAAAAGCCACGGGTTATCCGCTCGCCTATGTTGCGGCAAAAATTGCCACCGGCAAACGGCTTTCCCAAATTCAAAACCAAGTCACCAAAGTCACCCAGTCATTTTTCGAACCGGCGCTTGATTATTGCGTTGTGAAAATCCCGCGGTGGGATATTGAAAAATTCCGCGGCGCCTCCGAGACAATCGGAAGCAGTATGAAATCGGTTGGTGAGGTTATGGGTATTGGCAGGCGGTTTGAAGAAGCACTCCAAAAAGCGGTCCGGATGCTTGAGATTGGAGCAGAAGGAGTGACCGACTGGGATCATTTGAAAAATAGCAATGGGAATGGATCGGTCGCGGCAGTCATGAAACATCATATTGAACGAGCGACCCCCAAGCGGTTATTTGCACTGGCGTATGCCATGAGAGAGGGAATTACAGTTGACCAACTGTATAAAACAACCGGAATTGACCCCTGGTTTTTGGAGCGGGTAAAAGAGATTGTTGAGATAGATCAATACATCAAATCATCAATTCAGCAAATCAGCAATCATCAAAAAAACAATGCAAAAGAAAAGCTGTTAGAACTCAAGCAACTAGGATTTTCTGATCGATATATTGCCCGTAGAATTGGTTCTACAAAAGAGAAAATTCGCGTGTATAGGAAAAAACTTGGCATTGTCCCTTCTATATTTCAGATTGACACGCTTGCAGGAGAATTCCCCGCGCAGACCAATTATTTATACCTGACCTACAACGGAACTCACCACGATGTTGCACCATTAAAAAAGAAAGGGGTTATCGTATTGGGAAGCGGTCCCTACCGGATTGGATCATCAGTTGAATTTGACTGGTCATGTGTCAATACCGCAATGCGGCTGAAAAAATACGGCAAAGAATCAATTATTGTCAACTGCAATCCTGAAACCGTTTCAACCGATTATGACATGAGCAGGCGGCTCTATTTTGAAGAACTTTCATATGAGCGGGTCATGGATATTTACGAATTTGAAGAGTCGGATGGAGTGATTTGTTCAGTCGGCGGACAAACCCCCAACACCGTTTCTCAATCATTGCACCGGGCGGGGGTCAGGATTTTAGGTACGTATCCTGCTGATATTGACCGGGCAGAGGACCGGAATAAATTTTCGGATCTTCTCGATAAACTGCATGTTCGCCAGCCTGCGTGGATCTCGGCAAAAACGATTGTCGAGGCAGAATCGTTTGCTGAGAAAGCGGGTTATCCTGTGCTTATCCGGCCATCGTATGTTTTGTCGGGTGTTGCTATGCGCGTCTGTTATACCAGGGCTGAGCTTGAGACCTATTTACATCACGCAACACGGGTGAATAAAGAGTATCCGGTGACCATTTCCAAATTTATGCGGGAGGCAAAGGAAATTGAATATGACGGGGTTGCCCAAAATGGCGAGATTTTAGTCTATGGTATTTCAGAACATATTGAGCATGCGGGTGTCCATTCAGGAGACGCAACGATCGTGTTTCCGCCCCAGCATATGTATCTGCGAACCAAACGCCGGGTTGAAGAAATTGCGACAGCTCTTGTGAGAGAACTCGATATTACCGGCCCATTTAATATTCAGTTTTTGGCAAAAGATAATCACGTGTCAGTCATCGAACTCAATCTGCGCGCATCCCGCACCTTTCCGTTTTTGTCCAAAGCAACGGGAGTCAATTTTGCCCGGACACTCGTTGACGCTATTTTTGATCCAAAAGTTTCGGCGCGTATGAAACCAGTATTTATACATCCCGACTTTGCGGTAGTGAAATCTCCACAATTTTCATTCTCCCGGATCACAGGAGCCGATCCGACCCTTCATGTTGAGATGGCGTCAACCGGGGAGGTAGGCTGTTTTGGCGACACATTCTCTGAGGCGCTCTTGAAATCTGAATTATCGGTAGGAGGTACTATTCCCGAAAAAGGCGTGTTTATCTCAGTTGGAGGAGCGGAGAATAAAGTTCGTTTCCTCGAAACTGCATACAAACTCAAGCAACTGACAATTCCGCTCTACGCGACGGAAAAAACAGCACAATTTTTGCGGCGTAATGACATTCAAACCAGACGGCTATACAAATTACACGAGAAAAAATCCCCGAATCTTCTCACGTATTTACAAAACCGCAAGATTGATCTGGTCATCAATATTGTCGACCCGCATTTGCAGAAAGACATGGATGATGACGTAATTATCCGTCGGGCGGTCGTTGATCACAACGTGTATCTTATCACGAACCGTTTGAAAGCGATTCATTTTGTCAAAGCACTCGTAGAGAAAAAATTGCCTGATCTGGTGATTAAAGCGTGGGGGGAATACCTCGGTAATACTTGACATGCAAGTATTACAGGGGTATAGTAGTACTACCATGGAACACATAACGACCGTTACGCAAAAAGGACAGATTACTATTCCGATTCATTTTCGTAAGAAAATGAATATTCGTACTGGAACAAAAATAAACTTCGTAGAAGCGGGAGGTCGGATCGTGCTTGCTCCGGTACCGGATTTGCTTATGTTGCGCGGTTTTTTTAAAACCAACAAAAAGTATAATAAAAAGGCGATAGAAAAAGTAGTAAATGCATATAAGATAAAAGCATGGAAAGAAAAATTGGCACGGTCTTCATAATCCTTCTATGGTAGTGGATACTTCGGTGTTGATACGGTATTTTACCAATGACGATCCGATAAAAGCTGGGAAGTTTGAAGATTTTCTTCGTTCCAAACAACCATTTACTATTCCGGATGTTGTGTTTTCAGAGGTGTATTGGACACTGTTGACGTTTTATCAACAACCTCGAGAACGAGTCATTACTGCATTGGAGTCGATGTTCGGATTTCCTTCAGTTACCTGTAATTACCAACTTATCTCTTCTACCATAGCGATGGTCAAAAAATATAGAGCATTGAGTTTCGTCGATGCGTATATCGCCGCACACTCAATCTTGCGCAATGATAGTG
>JACQMD010000019.1 GCA_016203755.1 Candidatus Roizmanbacteria bacterium | reverse complement strand
GGATATGATATCGGTGGTGGCTATCAATATAAAGTAATTTATGCAACCCAAAATGAATTGACGATGAACGTCTTGGGTACGGACTATGCCATAGAGGGATATTCGATGCATTTTGTCGACATGTGCGTGGATCCGAATTTGGTGGCCCTGTATACTAAACTTCATAACGAAGGGCGACGATTTTTACCTGCCGTAAAGAAGGGGCAGAGACTTGGGGTGGCAAAAGGGAGGGAGGTAAAAGTAGCCATCCGCGACTCGGGATCTTACCTTGATCCGCGGTCAAAACTAGATTGGTGGCAGAATTATTCGGTCCATCCAAATCCGACGATACCCGGAGGTACTGTTCCTACAAGATCGGTTGCTCCAACGCGTAAGCCGACGAGAAAACCAATGCGGACGCCAAAGCCAAAAAGACCTACCTCGACGCCAGTCCCACCTACAGTCACACTTCCTCCCAATGTAACTCCGACGGTGACTCCAGTCGGATGGAGGCCGAGTCCGATTCCAATTGAACCAACTGAGGTCATTGAAGATGAAGAAGACTATATAGACGAAGAGGTGATAGTCGATGAAGTTGTGCCGACTGAAAGTGAATCGGGGGGAGAGCCATTTCGTTTCACTTTATTTGCCGATGCAGGAAATTTTGTCAGAAATACAGTTGCCTCAATATTGAATTTTTTCAAAACTGTTGCTCCTTAGGGATTAGCGAAAGACAGTGTTGTCAAAAGCAATGCTCCTGAGCTTGACAGGAAGACGATTTTCTGATATTCTGATTTTCAGAATGAATACACAATTTCAGACAACGTCGATTATTCGTCAGCGAGGGCAGCTGACCATACCTGATTCTATACGGGGAAAAACCCATTGGGTGAGACCTGGATCAGTGGTAACAGTGACGAATACGAAACCTGACGAAATAGTTATTACTCCACATTCGGGTAGTGGAAGAATAATTGATTGGGCAAAGCTATTGAAAGATATGCGTCGTATTCGGGCTTTTAAGGGCAAAGGAAAAGGCAATTTGTCACAATTCATTGCAAAAGATCGAAAGAGTCATTTTTGATGCAAAAACTTGTCGTTGATAGTTCAGTTTCGATCAAGTGGGTTAACAGCATAGATGAAGAAAGAGTTGAACAGGCTGAGAAAATTATTCTTGACGTGCGGCTTGGTAAAATGGAGCTTCTAGCCCCTGAGCTTTCCAAATATGAAGTTTGCAATGTACTTCTAGTCAGAAAACGGTTATCTATCGATCAGATGAAGAAGGCTTTGGAATTCTTTTACAGACTTCCAATTACTTTTTATAAAGATGATCTGGAACTTGCAGAAATTGCATCTTCATTCGTAGTAAATTTCGGGATAACTTATTATGATGCATCATTTGCTGCTTTGGCTAAAAAAGAAGGTGCAACTCTTGTGACAGATAACCCAAAGCACCAAGCAAAAATTAAGGGTGTCAAGGTTGTACCTCTCTCTGAGTATACATGAGTTTTGACCAGACCAGATCAAATATAACTGATTGGGTTTGGGCAAGTTCTTCGTTCCAGATTTCAGTACCTACGACATCTTGCTCGCCGTATCCAATAAGATAAATTTTTTGCTTGGTTATTATGGTATCTGAGGAAAATGTGACGTTTTTTGGGAGTAGAGCAATCTGGTGTTTGTCGCTTTGGTATGTTTGTCTATATTCATCAGCTTCTTTGCATCGAATAAGCAATTCTTGTGCACGACCACCACGTGCTTTTAGCGTTTGCGGAATTTTATGGAAGTACTCTGGCATAGATGTTTTTACTCGTTCGGGATGAAAAAAGGCTTTAAAAGACGGTTCTTTGAGTACTTCTTCATACATTGTCTCCACCCGTCGTGAACCTTCGTAAAATCTCACTTTGGGGGTGATGGCGTGAGTTTTTTCAAGCGCCTGAAGTTCGGGTAGTCGCTTTTTTAAAAGTGATTGGGTATTGAGGAGGCTTTCTTCTTGGTCATTTAAGAGTGCTGTCAGTTCAACCATGGGGATAGCCTCTACATTTTGGATACCTTTGTGTGTAAATGTGGTGACTAACCCGTCTTTTTCGAGCCGTTCTAAAAGTACGTACATCGAGGAACGGTTTATCCCTGCGTGTTTGGCCCAGATGCTAACTGGACTAGCCCCAAGGCGTACAAGCTCCAGAAAGGCTGCTGTTTCTTTCGTATTTAATCCAAATCGGGAAAATAGGTCGTCCATAATGATTGTGTTGTCGTATATTTACAACAGTTAATATACCGCTATTATAGCCTCATATTTGGCGCATGTCAAGTTGTTTTGTTGCAAAATTTTGTCAATTATATAAAGTAGTTATATAATCCTATAGTTATTAATACAATATATGGGTAAAGAGTCATTGCGGGAACATATATTTAAAAAATGGCAGGCTAAATTTCCTGATAAATTTCCTCCTGATAAGCCTCTTTCTGCCTATATAGAATTGGATGAGGATACTGGGGAACCTTTATGTGGCAGATTAACAGGTTGCTTAAGTACGGGAAGAGAGATTACAGAAACAGCAACACGAGTGGCCTCACCAGTTCATCGAAATAACGGACATGTCTATAG
>JACQMD010000159.1 GCA_016203755.1 Candidatus Roizmanbacteria bacterium | reverse complement strand
CTTAATGGTTTTTTATAAAGGCCTTTCATCGCTTGCTATTCCTGGAGCATTGGGCTGGGCAATTATCCTTATGACGTTTACCATTCGGGGCGCACTCTCGCCACTGACCAATAAACAAATGGAATCAGCGCAGAAAATGCAGTCGCTCAAACCTCATCTTGATGAACTTCAAAAAAAACATGGCAAAGACAAGAAAAAATATCAGGAAGAACAACTCAAACTTTTTCAACAGCATGGCGTAAACCCGGCAGCCGGATGCCTGCCGACATTGATCCAATTTCCCTTTATCATAGCTCTTTATCAGATGTTTTTCCGTGTTTTAACCAATGGCAATCTACAGGAAACCGTTGATAGTATTAACAAGATTGTCTATACGCCTTTTTTACGCATTGAAGCCCTTGATCTTTCCTTTTTTGGTCTCAACCTTGCGGTAAAACCATCCGCATGGCGTGAGATTGGCTGGTGGCTCCTTCTTATCCCGGTAATAACGGGAGTATTACAATGGATCCAAACCAAACAGCTGGCTGCTCAACAAATGCCTACCACAGCTCCTGTACAATCGGAGAAGAAAGATAAAAAGAAGGAAAGCGATATGGTCCAAGATCTTCAAAAGCAGATGATGCTCATGATGCCGGTCATGATCGGGATTTTTTCCTATCAATTCCCGGTAGGACTCAGTCTCTACTGGAATACGTTCACACTCTTATCTCTTAAAAACAAAAAAAAGACAAACATACTACTTCCGGCACCAGCTCAAAAAAAAGCGTGAAGGTACATCGGCTTCTTTATTATGCTTTAGTGCTTCTTCTGCCAACGCAAATTGGCTACCATTTCTGGCCGTCATTTTCACTGATTCAAGGAATTAGGATTGACTATCTGGCTCCCACTATCTATCTAACTGATATTCTCACCATCGGGATGGGAATAAGTTGGATACTCTCAACAGTGTCAAGTATCAAACATCAAGTATCAAGGACTCGCAAAGTTCAAAATTTCACAAGTAACCATAGAGGTTTACTTGGAGCTTGGACTTTGATAGTAGGCTATTTAACCATAAGTAGTATTTTTGCTTCCGTCCCGACTCTTGCTTTTATTAGATTATTAAAACTGATTGAAGTTTCAATGCTCACGTATTACATAATACGAACGAAACCTTCATTACGATTTACGATTTACTGTTTACTGTTTGCTGTTTCCTATACTTGCGCAATTGCTTGGGTACAATTTATGAAACAAGGATCCGTTGGAGGAATACTCTGGTGGCTAGGAGAACGAACATTTACCAAAACAACGCCGGGGATCGCAACAGCATATATCAAAGGCGATCTTATTCTCCGCCCTTATGCCACTTTTCCACATCCTAATGTATTAGCAGGATTCCTTGTAGTAACGTTTCCACTCCTCGTATTTAATTCGATTCAAATAACAAGATTGGTACGTATCCCTCTCATAGTGTTTATATTACTAACGACATTCATTACATTCTCTCGAAGTTCCTGGATTACTCTAATAGTAGTAATTGGTGTACTGATCGTGTATCGATATATCGATAAATCGATATATAAAACAAAATATAATCTATTGGTTGTACTGGGAAGTGTTTTATTGCTCGTTAGCATTATTGCAGTAGTACCTTTTGTGACAGAGAGATTTTCCAATCTTGCATCTGTTGATCAGCAAAGTATTACACTTCGTTCAGAACTTAACCACGCAGCAATTGCGATAATACGCGATCATCCACTTGTTGGAGTCGGTTTAAATAATTTTCTTGTTCATCTTCCTAACTATCATTCCATCAATACCTATCAAGACATCCAACCTGCGCACAACATTTACCTTCTTGCAGTTTCAGAGATAGGATTTCTTGGGGCCGGAGTAATTGTTTTACCAATACTCTTTATCTATAAGTTGAAAAAACGCCATATACAAAATACCAGATACAACATACTCATATCATTGATTGCATTGCTTCTTCTGGGTCTTTTCGATCATTATCCCTACACGATACATCAGATGAATCTTCTCGGCAGCATTCTGGTAGGATTAGTATTCTCACGCGAAATTACTTTCAAATAATTTGATACAATAGAGGAGATCAATGAATTATCTTCGCAAATTACCCAAATTAAGCGGTATACTTTTGCTTCTTGTATGCACAATACTACTTGACGGGTTGGTATATGGATTCTTAAAAACGTGTCCCGCATGCACTACCTTTTCTCAATTTGTGACATCTCCGGGAGCCCTTTCTGCTCCTCTTATTGCAACGATTACTGGTTATTTTAGCTTGACAAGAAAGAGAAAATAAACGAGAATAAAATAAATCGTATGAAACAAACTGCCCGAATAATACTTTCGGTTTTTTTCTTTGTTGTTTTGTTTTATCTTGTCCCCTCATTTGTACAGGCTCAGACGCCCACCCCTACTCCAATCGGTATCCTTCAACCGCTTCCCGGAGAAGCAAACTGGCAGTTTGATGCGGAAGTGACGCAAGTTGGAAGAAATGCTGAACGGGCACGACAACTTGTCTACTGGGTTTTCACCAATCCTCCAGTTTTTAATGCCGCAGTCCTTGCACAAACGTGGGCATTTACCAGAAACGTTGCCTATGTTCTTACCCTTCTCGTCATCATCGGCCTTGCTCTTCATCTGGTACTATCTGCCCGCCGTACCGGCCCAATTTTCTCTGGAATCTCGCTCGGCATGGAACAACTTAACCTCACCACGATTATATTACGTGTCGTTGGCATTTTATTGTTTATCACCTTTTCATATTTAATTGTTCGCGGGCTTATTGAGGGTTCTGAGATTATGAGTCGATTCTTCATCGAACGGCTCGGTGGAGAAGATTTATTTAATATAGTTTTTTCGGGAGGCAATGTAGAAGAAAATTACAGTTTTATCGGCTTCCGCAATGTCGACCCGTATGAACAGGACATGGTAACAGTATCACTTCTTCTGGTTCGCCTGACTTCATTTACCTATAATTTCTTAACCGTTATTGTGGTCCTTCGCCATGTGGTACTTATGTTTCTTCTGATTGTCTCTCCGTTTTTGACACTGCTTCTTCCCTTTATATTTATCCGAAACACCGGCACTATCTGGATTGGTGAATTCTTGCGGTGGTTGTTTTATGGGCCATTACTTGCTCTTTTCCTCTCCGCTCTTGCAAAAATCTGGAAATCGGGAATTCCGTATACGTTTCAATTCAAAGAAGCCGGGACAAAAATCGTGTATCCGACCGGCATTAATATCCTCTATGGAGGACCTGCACAACTTCTTTCTCCTACCAACACGGGTAACTATGTAGATACATATGCAGAATATGTCATTGCGCTCGTGATGTTGTGGGTAGCTATTTTATTACCCTGGCTGTTACTTCGCATATTTCGCGATTATTGCTGTGATATTTTGGAGCGGAATCAGGCAATCCTCACACAAATTCTTGACCGGATTCGCACCTTAGGAACTCCACCTGCGCCATCCCCTGTTCCTGTCGGTCCGGCAACAACATTTGGAAAGAAAATGCAACTGCCATTCCGCGAACTGCTTTCTACCTCAGATACCACACGAATTTCCACAAGCGAAAGACTGAGCAAGGAAAAAATTATCGAGAAGATCAAAGAACGCGAACTCACGAATATCCAAACCCACGATCTTCAACGAGTACTTGATTTACGAGTATCCTCACTCAAAGATATTGCCCGTCTTGAAACAAGAAGAGAAACCAGCAGCGCCATACGGAGTACGCTTGAGCGGATTCAAAATCCCATTAGCGCAACGACTCATGCTGAACGCGAACAGTTTGAAACACTTCGAGGAGAGTTCACCAAACGAGCCGCAGCAGGCGACCAGGCAGCTCGAAATATCATTCAGGCAGTTACTGCACATCCGTCGAAAGTACCGCAAATCACCGTTAATGTCGCACCGCAACTTCTCAAGGCTGCAATTGAGGAGCCGGGAGTCCCCATTATGCTTCCCCAGATGCGCGTACCGACTGCTCAAGTCTTCACGACTCAAACCATTCAAACAGTCAGTGCTAAAACACAAATTTCACGGGAGAAAGTCGAGCAAATCTTGAAAGCGCTTCCTCTTGCCGGAACAACCAGCCAAGATAAAGTTACCCTCCTTTCGCAGCGGACAAATGTCTCTGAGAAACATGTTGAAGCAATTGTTAAAGAGACCGAAAAGCTCCGGGAACTTGGACAACCTATATCCATCCCTATTATTCGGAAGATTTCTCAAGAAACCGGAGTTGTAGAAGAAAAGGTACAACAGGTGTCAGATTCCATTCCGCTCATCCAGCCAACCGAAGAAGAAAAAACAGTGCTGGTGGCTAAACGAACACAAAGCACCAAAGAAGAAGTACAGCAGGTACTTGCTGCCGTTCCCGCATCTGCAGTACTTGTGACAACAATACCACTTCCTATTGTGGTTGCGCGCGTTGCGACGCAAACTGGTGTCTCGCGCGAAAAGACGCAGCGTATCCTTGAAATGATTCCTACACTTGCGCAAACTACCACTGAAGAAAAAATCCAGGTGCTTTCAGAAAAAACAGGAACACCAGCGGAGCAGGTTCGTGCAGTACTGGACGCAACGCCTCCGGAGGAGATACCCACTGCGCGATCTCAACCACAGGCACCGGTTACCATTGAGGAATATGAAGAAGTCCGTCGCATGTGGATGAACCACTACCGTAAATCTGAAGTTCCTGTTTCAGATTCGATCAAAAGTAGACAAGATTGGATTATTGAGGATGTTCAAAAACTCACCAACACGATCAATCTCCTTGCCTCACCTGCTGTTCAAGATAGACAGAAAGGGATGGAGCAGGTATCGACGCTCTTACCATTCTTGCTCTTGGGAGGATTTGCTGACCTTGAAACAATGACCTATATCAAAGCAAAACTTGAAGCTGCCAAACTCATTCAGGAAGAACTTGAACATGTAGAAGAAGTAAGAGAAAAAACAAAAGCAGAACAGGAAGAACTCGTTTCCATTCCAACCATTCAAAAGATAGAAGAGGATAAAACAATGGAAGTTGAAGCATCACGCGAGCTTCCCCTTGAAGAAGAATCAAAAGAATCATCCGTTAACGAGGAAGCATTACCCGGATTTGCTGAAGAAAACGACCATCCAATTGAACATAAGGTCAATGAAACTCCGGCAAAACCGGATCTTCCTCTGCAAGAAAAACAGAACGTTCAAGAAACTGAAGAACCTAAATAAGTTGACCTTTTGATCAATTGACTTTATGATGTAATAACGATATGGGAGCAATTTTAGCAATTATTGGCGTGGTGGCAACAGCACTTCTGGGTGCAAGTACACCTGTCGGGTGGTTTTTACCATCTCAAGGATCATCAATTGCGCTCTCAAATCTTTCTGCAGCAGCTGCCTGCCGGCCATCCATCAATACCAATCGTCTGGTACAAGTTGACGTGAAAGATAAACTCAAAGACTTCTATATCGATAATCCTAATAATCCGCAGTTTAATAAAGAAGAAGAAATATGGGTACTAGTCAAAGAAAACGCACCGATTCCTGCATGGAAGGTGAAGTTTTTTCTGCGAGGAAACCGAAATAACGATAATGACCTCGCTTACGCTGAAATGGAACATCTTGGCACGTCAATCGGGGTAGACGGACAAACAACCAATCCGGATATAAATAAAGAAGTATATATTGGTGTCGGATGGTGCAATCCAGGAAACGGTACCGGTTTCCTCGATATCCCTACTCCACCACCACCAACACCTCCAGCATTTACTAAAGAACAAATAGACGCATACAATAATGAAGCCTGTCTCGATCCACTGGTACAAGACGTTATTTTTGTGGTGAACAGAAAAGGAGGCGAAACAGCAGAGGTCCTTCCCGGAGCAACGAGCAGCTGGATGAATGAACTCGAATGGCCACTCAAGGATAATCCAGAACCACCCCGTACCATTGAAAATCTTGAAAAATATTTCTGGAGTTTTAACGTGTATTACAAAAAGTCAAAACTTCCCGGAAGTCCGTCCTATAGCGATCTGCCTTGCTGGATGCGTTATCTTGCTGACCAGTGTCCGAATGCAGAGGATGTACTGGCAAGTCACCGTTTGGCTCTCTGGGATGTGCCTGGATGTCAGAATGAAAATGTGCTTGCCATAACCGATCCTGCCAATCCAGCCCCGGAACTTATCATCGCTCAGTCAGAGTTTCACAATATCGACTATTCCAAAATTCCCCCGAACGTAACACTTGCCAATCATTACATATCTGTTCAAGGATCGAAAACGTATGACCCGCCCGATGATGATCCCATCATTGCTCAAGCGTATGAAAGCCGGATTACTCCAGGACAATATTATTTTAATGTTCGACTTCGACGGGGGACTGTTTCGGGAACTGCTACCGATCACGTGGTTATTCTCGATCCAAGAATATCCGGCCATGAAGGTCCCTACTGGATATTTACGCCAATTCTCGATACGAGTAAACCCTTTGCCAATTCGCTGCAGCTTGGTTCCTTTGTTCCCGGCATTCCGTCATTTTTCTATGAATGGTGGACGCCTGCCTGTAAACCCGCCCTCTACCTCTATCCGGAGAAAGAAACACAACTCTCGGTTAAGGTTCTTCCCCAGGGTCATCTCACCGAATCCATCCCTCCTCATGGAGTCAATGGATGGAATGTGACTGCAT
>JACQMD010000163.1 GCA_016203755.1 Candidatus Roizmanbacteria bacterium | reverse complement strand
ACATTAATTACTCTCATTGAAATACCTTCAATAGTTCGATACACCCCTTGCATTTTAAAACAGTTGGGGTATACAATGGGCACTACTCTATGGCAACCCGTATCCCGCCGCATGATACAGAAGCTGAAGTTTCGGTGTTAGGTTCAATCCTTATCGATAAGGATGCAATTGTTGAGATCGTTGAATTTCTCAAAGCTGAGCATTTTTATGAAACGAAGAATAAACTGGTATATGCTTCCATGTTGCAGCTTTACGAAAAAGGTGAACCCATTGACCTCATTACCATCACTGCACAACTGAAACAGTCCGGAGATTTGACCAAAGTAGGCGGAAGAGAATATGTTTCGGAACTCATCAATACGGTTGCAACGAGTGCTCATATCGGACAATATGCAAAACTTATCCAGGAATCGGCAATAAAACGGGAATTGATTAATGTCGCGGCTCAAATTACCCAAGAGGCATTTTCTGACACCACCGATATCCGCGCCATTTTAGACAGCACGGAATCTTCTATTTTTTCAGTATCCAAGACACATGTTAAAACTCACTTTATTCCCATTAAAGACGCCCTCGCCGAAAGTTTTGACCGTATTGATGAATTGCATAAGAAGGGAGACAGTTTGCGGGGAATTCCAACTGGTTTTACCGGTATTGACATGAAGCTTGCAGGATTGCAGCGGTCCAATATGATCGTGCTTGCTGCACGGCCGGGACAAGGGAAAACTGCGTTTTGCCTCAATATTGCCCAGTATATAACCGTTCAAAAAAAATTGCCGATTGGATTTTTCTCGCTTGAAATGAGCAAGGAAGAACTGGTCGACCGGCTTCTTGTTGCCCAAGCTGATATTGATGCGTGGCGGCTTAAAACCGGTAAACTTTCCGATGATGATTTTTCGCGATTGTCTGAGGCGATGGGAGTGCTTGCCGAGGCGCCGTTGTTTATTGATGACACCCCCGGATTAAATGTCATGGAACTTCGCACGAAAGCGCGGCGGTTACAGTTTGAACAGGGTGCAAAACTATTTATCGTTGACTATTTGCAACTGATTGATCCCGGCCGCCGCTATGACAATCGGGTACAGGAAGTATCGATGGTGTCACAGGCAATGAAAAATATTGCACGTGAATTGCAGGTTCCGATGCTGGTCGTTTCGCAATTGTCCCGTGCCGTTGAACACCGTGGTGAAAAAAAACCACAACTTGCCGACCTTCGTGAATCAGGCGCCATTGAACAGGATGCGGATATTGTTACCTTTTTATACCGTCCGCAAGATGAGGAAGCAGGGACGTCGACGCAATCAATTGTGAAGTTCCTCTGCGCCAAACACCGCAACGGAGCAACATTTGAAACTGATTTAATATTCAAAGGCGACCGGATGAGGTTTTTTGAGATGGAGAGACAACACGGAATACAGAATGGCTAAAACGGTTTGACTCCTGGATCTTCTGAAGTCATGTCGGTATTTTCTGATTGCATTATCAAACCATACTGAGCGATTGTGGCCATTGGTAATCCAAGTGTTTTATCAGGGGTAAAGCCCATATTACCTTTTCTCCCTTCAATACCCGGATTAATCAGTTTTTGTAACCGCTCATCTTCCTGTAATCGGGCGCGAACATCGTATACATTCATGATCTCCTGTAGTGCATGTATCCAATCACCAGGTAAAAAGGATTGATTTACCAGATGATATTCTTGTAGTCCATCGACATGCCCTTCCTCAGATGCAATTCTATACATGAAATGATTAATTGATTCAATGACAATATCTTTCAAAAATCGTGGGGTAAAACCATGCGTTGATGCCGCAACCGCTCGAAGAATGAGATCTCTCGCGCCCTCCGATGAGGAAACTGAGTCACTGATGACAGCAGGATCAAATACGGGTAATTTTCTTCTTCTACTTTCTTTCACTAAATGTTGTTCTAGGATCATTTTTCTCGCTTCGGAGTTTGGTAAACCGCAAAATATGACTTTTCCACCCAATCGCTCCGGCTCTGTTAATTGAGGATTAAAGACCTCAGGTTGGTTTGTAGTCCAAAGGACTCGATAACCGCTGTTATACAATCCGGCGAGTTCGTTGAGTAATAACTTGCTGTTTGGGTTGTCTGCGTTAGCCAAGTGTTCTAAATCCTCTATGACAAGGACGACACTTCTTCCGACTTTATCAGCTACTGCTCTTATTCGCGGAAGAATTGTTCTCGATTCAGGTTTTCTGGTTAACTCATGTTCAAAATCACCTGCATTGACCGGGACCATCATAACTCCTAGTCTACGACGCAGAAAGTGCTTAATAATTTGCGTTTTTCCGGTACCTACCTGACCAACAAGACCGACTGATTTTGAATTTCCTTTCAGTGCCAATGTTAAATCAGGACTTGCAAGCGGGATAATAAGGGCTCTTTCTACCAATTTGATCTGATTTTCTAATCCTGGGAGTTCAGTAGCTACACCAAGGCCTACTTGATTCATTTCGTGATAAATATCGTACGTTAAACCGGGTTTGGAAGGGGGAAGTTCTTTGCCGGCCAAGACTAACGAAGTATACACAATAGTCTCAGCCAAATCAGTCTGATAGGGACCATCAATCACTTTCCCATTCGATCCGGTAAACATGCCTCCTTCTCGTATCTCAACAAGGTACGAACCGCCATGATAGGGTGTACCAGAGTTATCGTAGAGAGTTTCTTGAGTAAACCAATCACCATCTTCCCGAGCTTTTACGCCGCTTGCGATATCCTTTTTACCAATTTTTCGATAGACAAATAATCCTTTATACGTCCTGTTCGGAATGCCGCTTTCAGTACCAAAATACCACCCGATGGTAGTGTCCAGTGTGGGTTTTTCTTTGCCTCTTGCCTCGGGCTTTGGATAGAGATGTGTGGCAGCTGTTTTTCCTTGTTTTGTTCTAGTAGTTTTCACGTCATCTCCGTAGGCTCTACGAGCTACATCCTCGAGTTGAGTCAACTGGTCAGTGGATAATTGATCTGTTTCAAAACTTATCAATATTCTTGGATACAAATGTTTTGTAATGGCTTCTTCAACAGAAGCAGTTTCAATTCGTGCTGGTACCCCTTCAGCTGCTGTAATTACCTTTCGAACAACCAATTTAAAAGCATCAACGACTCGTCGATCTTCCAGATCAACTGGATACAGTAGTCCATTAATGGGGAGTGGAGGTACGTTTTCCTCCTCTATAAATTCTGTTGTTTCTCCAGATGAGAGTGACAACTGATTGGATCCTTCCTGTCTTGCAAGGTTGTGTTCCGAAGATGACATAGTTATATATTAGAAAGAAGCTGGGATGGCCATGGTTCAATCATCAGTGGTTTATCCGTCCCCTTCATCTCTTTCGGCAGTTCCTGCCTGATGGCTTCGGTGACAAAGGACATGAAGGGGTGGAGAAGCTATAAAAAAGTTAAAAGTGAAAAGTTCAAAGTTAAAAGTGATTCGGTATCGTTGCGATTTTTACTATTTTCAATATATTGGTCAGCAAAGCTGTGCCAGGCAAACTGATAAATTTCTTCACTGGCTTGCGCAAAGCGATACTTTTCAAGATTTTGTGTAACTTTTCTAACAAGACTATTTAATTCTTTTAATAATTGTTT
>JACQMD010000162.1 GCA_016203755.1 Candidatus Roizmanbacteria bacterium | reverse complement strand
TTTGATTACTTTTGCGCCTATCTTCTTTATTCTCTCAAACTCTTCTTTGACTTCTTTTGTTTCTAAATTAACGATGATTCTTTGGGGTTCTTTTGCTTTCCCTTTCACTTCAGAATGTTCACCGACTGAGAAAAATGTATTTCCCACAGACCACCCGTACCATCCACCTTCTTCCATATCCGGCTTTTTGTCAAACACCTTTTCATAAAATTCACCTAACACTTTCGGCTGCATCGTACCGACCATGATTGAATTAAGATTTAACATAAAACTACTATAGCCCACATAGTCTCTGATAACTATCACTTTTCAGTAAGAATTACGTAAGAAGTTCTTATGAGATTATTCTTTCAATTCCCCACGCAGTTGCAATGATAGAGAGAACTATCGCAACTAATTTTATAAACGTACCGTACCACACTTTCTTTTTAAGAAGATAAAGGAGCGGTACAATAAGAGAAATAATAATGATTTGTCCAAGTTCAATGCCGACATTAAACGAGATAAGCGAAGAGAAAAATTTGTCTTTGGGAATTTGAATCTCCTGCAACAATCCAGCAAATCCTAACCCATGAAAGAGACCAAAGAAAAATACCGTAGCCACTTTATATTTCGTATGACTTAAAAACGTTTTATCTTTCAATAACACCGTGACGATAGCAACATACGCAATGGAAAATGCAATGAGCGGTTCAACAATCTTTGTGCTCAACTTCAAAATATTAGCGCCAGCTAAAATAAGCGTTATGCTATGAGCAAGCGTAAACGTACTCGTTAGTTTGACAATTTGTTTAAGAGATACAAAGGTGAGCAGTAACGACAGAATAAACAAGATATGATCTTTTCCTCCGAGGATATGCTTGATTCCTAACATCAGATAATCCCGCGCACTATCAAAAAAAGAAGTTTGTCGATTGGTTATAACGTCGATTGCTTCCTGTTTGTCTTTAAATTTTCTCGTAAATCCGGGAGATTTTTGTTCTATGTATTGTTGAATTTCCTCAGCTGTTGCATCAGGGTGGTCTTTTATATACTCAAGAGCTTCAGGAGGTATCAGTTCATGGGCGGATATCGAAGGAGCTGTTAAGAGTACGATACATGCTAGAAAGATAAAAATGGTTTTCTTCCCCATAGGATTGATATAAAACAATATTATAATCTCTATTTTAAGACATTTTCTCGTAGTTTGCTGCGAACAAATGCTACAATTAGTCACATGCCATCAAAAGAAATAGCACTAATTACCTATAAAGAATCTCCTGAACTGTCCAAAAGTGATGCACTTTTAGTTGAACCTCTAAAAAATGAGGGGTTCACTTCACAAGCTGTTCCATGGGATTCAGGAGATATTGATTGGGAGAGATTTACTGCTCTCGTATTACGATCCTGCTGGAATTACCATTACAACTATCAGGACTTTTTAACGTGGCTTTCAAAAATCGAGAATACACATATACCACTTTGGAATCCAGCCGAAGTAGTCAGATGGAATGCTAACAAAAAATATTTAACTGATCTTGAATCAAAAGGTGTATCAACAGTTCCCACGGTTTGGTTAGAAAAAGATGAAAGAACCAATTTAGAAGATATAGCAGGAGAAAAAAAGTGGAACGATTTAGTTGTTAAACCGTCTGTAGGAGCCTCAGCGTATGGAATATTTCGAGTACGATCTGGAGAATACAATGCTGCACAGATAAAAATAAACGATATACTCCAACAATCAGAAGTAATGATACAACCGCTGATGGAAGAGGTAATGAGTGAAGGAGAGTATTCTCTCGTCTTTATTGGCGGAGAATACAGTCATGCCATGCTTAAAACTCCAAAAGAAGGTGATTTTCGGTCAAATCATCATTGCGGTGCTACTGAGGTGAAAGTAGAGCCAGATCGTCCTCTTATCGATCAAGCCTATTCAATTTTGGATAAAGTTGATTCACCACTTCTGTATGCACGCATAGACGGTATAAATAGAGACGGAGAATTTGTTTTGATGGAACTCGAACTAATTGAACCACACCTTTTTTTCGATCAAGATCAACAGTCTCCAACTCGTTTTGCAAAAGCGCTAGCTAACCTACAATTGACGTGATCATAAGGCGAATTTTTTCCTCTTCTCCTTTTCGGAAGAGAGGAAACTGATCTTATTATGTTATCGAACTGTCCAGAAAGAACATTCCGTTATAATACTGAAAGTAACGATGCATACTGCATAGAAAAATATGGATGCAGGGTGCGAGTTTTGGCAAGCAATCGTTTTGCCTCTTCCGGATTGTTGTTTTTCCCCGCAATGACTCCGGCATGAAACAAAATCAATGGATCAAACTCTCCCAAGCGAAGCGCTTGAACGCTATATGTTTTTGCTTCTTTTGGTTTTCCACTTTTATTAAGTACCCAAGCAAGTGTATCAGCAACGTAAATATTATCCGGCCTGATTTTATATACTGCTTGTGCTTTCTCAAGCGCTTGAGAAAGATCCATATCATGATCAGCTAAAAAAAGTGCCGTTTCCAAATCAGTGTTTACTCCGCTACTTTCTGCTTTTTTATATGCAGTAAGAGCAAGGGTATAATACAGTTTTGCTTTTTCTGTTTCACCAATTTTACTATAAACATCACCCACATCTGTTGCATACTGCGCTATTGGTAATATTTGTAACGCCTTTTCGAAATACTCAATTGCGCCTTTATAATCTTCTTTCGCAAAAGATACTCTTCCCAAACCCGCCAGCGCGGGGGGAAAATCGCTATAAACGCTCAAAGCCTGGTTAAACGTAAGGGTAGCTTGTTCCACATCAGTTCTAAACTGTAATTTTCCCAAGTCAACCAAACTTGCGGCGATATTTTCAGGATAGGGAGAGCCTGCACTGATTGCTTTTTCCAACATTTCTTTTGCGCCATCGATGTCGCCATATATCTCGCGAAGATATGCCGTTCGTGCAAATGAACTATAAGAAGGTTTCAAGTCCATCATTTTTTGTATTGATTCTACGGCTTCTTCATACTTTCCCAGTTCAATTTGGGCGTCCCCTACAATACCCAGATAACTCGGTTTTGTCGGATTCAACTCAACTGCTTTTTGTCCCAACTCGAGCGCTTTCACAAAATCATGTTTTCCTGCCGCAACTTGAGCACGCGTCGCGAAAATGTCTGCATTTTCCGGACCTTTTGTTTCAACCTGATCCATCAGCTCATCGATTCTTGTATAGAGAGCCAGATCTGCCGTTTCCCGAACTTTTTGGAAATACACATCGGAGAGCTGGAAATAAAGAGTTATATCTTCATAATTACTACTGATACGCCGTTCCAAATCATTAATCGTACGATCTGTTTTGTTTTGCGTGTCTGCTACTTCTTCGGTTCCCCGATTATTGGCATCCTGCAAAAACTCATATCCAACAAGAAGGCTAATAAGTGATAGCAAAAGAAGCAGAATAATCAACTTTTTCTTCGTCATAAGTTTATTATAACGGTAATGGAGAAAGAGAAGATCTTACGGATGGGGAATACTGTCAAACCCGCTGGTTGGAAGCGCCAGGTAAGGGAAACTCGTTCTAAAGACTTTATCATTAGTATCTACTCCATCTCCTAATTGTGCTGCAAGCGGATCAGGTGTAAAACTTGGATGAAAGAGTGGATACGCAGCTCCAGCTACTGCTTGAAGCGAAATATCAGTCACATCGTCAGCAAGGCGCCTCCCGTTTGGATATCCTTGATTATCTCCTGCCAATACTCCCAGTCTATTGGGTGAGCCGGCTGGCGGGATCGCAACATTAAGCCGAAGTTGTTCAGAAGCTTTTGTGACACCAGAATTGGTTAAATTCGGTATGCCTGTTAAAAAGATAGCAATCAGATCATCACGTTGATTGGCAGAGCCAAATGGTCCTTGTGGTGGTACCGTAATTCCATAGAGAAGATTCAGAAGTTTCGCAACTTCCGGATCTGCAACATAGTTTGCAAATTGCGCATCGTTTTCAGGTTCTGACGAATTCCATATATCTTTTTTCCCGAGCGGGATAACTACTTCATTAACGAGTGGTGCCCCGAGTCGGGAAACTTCAATCCATTTGCCTGAATTTTTGATTTCTCCATTATCCCGCAAAATCCTGACCGATTCACGAGATGCAGCAGTCCAAACCCCGATCACTGCCGCCGGATTTTTTGAATCAGTCGGCGTTTCATGATTTCTCGTTAGTTGTGAAATGGGTATTTGTAACGCAAGCGACTGGACACTGTATCCGCGGAGGCCATCAATACCTCCACCTGCATTTCCCGGAGGAGTACGGATAGTCAGAAGATCAAAGACGCCGCCTAAATCGACAAAGAATGGATCATCACTTTGACCAGCAAATACTTTAACATCTCCGATCGTATGTATAGCAGCACTTTGCAAACTTTCATAATTAGGAGTTGATTTTGGTCCGATATTGGAAGGGGGAGTAGACAAATCTTTCCCCAGCACCGTGGATTTGCTGATTTTACCATCTTCAACGCGGGCAAGAGTGTATGTTTGACGCATATTCCAGTCAGGATCAGTTAACGAGGTGATGGGCCCGGTATTATACAAGAAGGTATTGTTATTTTTAATGTTCGTCTTAAATCTGAATTGATACGCGATATCTTCCTCAGCGTCTCCGTCATTGTCTATTTTAATCTCGTAGAGTACGTTATCATCAAACGTATAAAAGTTTGGACCTCCTGCAGGTTCTTCAAATGGTAAATAGTTGGCGACGAGGGTAACGGTGTTTGGTTTGTCAGGACTGATAAATGCATAGACATCTGTAGCATCTGCTTTTGGATCAGCAGCAATATTGGGTGCTTCCCGGTGACTTGAGGCAGAAACTGAAGTATTCATTAGTAATGCAATAAGTGATAGAAAGAGCAGCAATCCGATGAAGTATTTTTCGCGTGTCACAAGATGAGTAAATTTTTTCACGATGCTCATTAACATAATAATTAATTTTATCTTCATGATTTCCCGAATTCAAGTGCGAATTGAGTAAGAATAATGTAAGAAAATGCTGGACTTTCAACCATTCCTATTGAAAATCGGGGAAGGGTGGATTCACGAGTTACTGTATTAAGCCACAATTCATTAAATCTCTCAGCATCTATCTTTGTTACGATTCTTGTTTTTCTGCCATGAACATCAATCACTTCATGAAGAAAACCATTCTTTATTTCAAATCGAAGCGGTACTTCCTCAATAGTTACTCCATCCCATCCCAGCGCCACCGCACATGCCAGCGTGTCGTGTTGAAAATTCAGTATATCCGCTGGTAATCCTTGATATACTTTGCCGAGTCGTTCTTCATTATAAGAAACATCATTTTCTGCTTCGGCTTGTTTCGCAATCAGTTCTCCCAGTTTTCCTGCTTGTCGAAGTTTTGGCAAGTATGCACGGCGCAGGGCAGTTTCAACCGTAACGGTCAGAGGAATCACTGTTGGAGATGAGTTTGCAAACACGTGTTTTGCTGAGGCGATATCGAGTTGTATATTGTAATCATTGTCATTGGTCCATTGGGGATATCCTTCTCGAATGGGGTACGCATATCCTCCCATTACATATACCGTTGCCTGTTGCAAAATACCCGGATATTTTTTATCAAGGAGCGCAAGGTTGGTAAATGGTCCAATGGCAATGATAGTTGCACGCTGCTCAATACTTGATTTGAGAAGTTCCAATGCTTCATCAACTGGATTGGGCGAAGGAGATATCTTCTCGGGCCAGAAATTTTCTTCTTTCGGAAATCTTGGTTTGTATCGATAATATGCTCCTGTCACATCAGCACCAGCTTTAACGGAAACACTTTCTTTTCCGGCAAGTTGTAGGACGTATTTGGTATATCCAGCCCTTTTTCCATTCTCATCAGAAACGGTTGTTATGCCCGTTATCGCTACATCCGGCCATTTCAAAAGCAGGGCAAGAGCGCATACATCATCCGGATCTCCGCCAAGATCAGTATCAAGATGGACTTTGGTCATAAGGGAATTATAACAGGGGTGTGATTTGAAAGTGAGGATTTGCGGATTGTACAGAGTTTACATTCATTATTGAGGTGGATTTAATTGCGACGGTTTGTGGAGTATATCGTTTGTCGTTGTGCGATACAATTCTTCAAACTTATCATCCAGCATTGTCAGTTGCGGAGGACGCTCCTCGTAACCTTTTTCAACGGTTCTATGGATAATATGGGGACGAAGCGTTTGGCCGTCTCTTATTGGTGATCTCATCAGTGTTCTCCTGTATTGATTCACGATAAATGATCCGGCGTCTGCTCCCTGTGGTCCAACATAAACTCCCAGATCATGCGGCATTGTTCCTCGTGTGCCATAATATTGGGCAAGACCCGTATGTTCTATCTGTTCCAGAACTGCAAAAAAATCAGCAATTGTTGTTGCAGTATGTATTGAGTTGTTCGCTGCTTCCAAAGAAGGATAGTGTCGTCGAGGCGGTTCTTCTCCCTGCGGTGTCTCTGCCTGTTGTTTGACAAACTGGCGTTCTCTGTTGTACGCCACAAGCAGTTCCTGTTCAAGAAACTTTCGCCATGTTGGAGTCTTCGTGAGAAAGTCAGTGACTTGCGGCTCCTGAAACATGTCCGGATTTCCCTCACGAGTTTTCGCAAGATCCACAAGTTGTGACTCCATGGTCTGCAGGTAATTGGTTCTTGCCGGAACGAAACTTCCTCTTCCTAATCGCTCAAAATCAGATAGGCCTTGTATATCTTCCGTAAGGGCGCTACTTAAATCGGCGGATGGTTTCTCGAGAAGTTCCGCAGGAAGATCTGTTTGAAACTTAGTCTTCAATTGTACGAGGTATGTTTCTCCTGCCGCTCTTTTTTCGGCAGTCCGTTGCAATTTCTCATCCCGCATTCGCGCCGATCGTTCTTCGGGAGTTTCTGGGTTTACTTTTTCAGATTTACTAAACCTGCTTGTAACTCTTTTCCAAAATCCGGGTCTTTCACTGCTATCTTCGGTCATATACTAATAGTACCAAAATATATGCAGAAAAACTTATTGCCTCGTACCGGCCATTGTTTTGAATCTTCGGAAGAGTGTATAGAGATTTGATGATCCTGTATGTTGCAGAATCGTATTCTGATATCCGCCAATTGAAGGTATTCCTCCACGAGACTGTTTTGTTGATTTACCTTTTGTTTTATCCAGAACTGGTTGATTTCTAACTAAATAGTTCAGTACGAAGTTGACATAGTTATCTACTTCTGTAATCTGTTGGTAAACTTGAGAGACTGCGATTTTTTTCTCTTGAGAGATGTCAGGACGTTCCACGAGTTTTTGAATACCTGAGAGGTCATGAGGTAGTTTAAAGACATCTTCCGTGTTAATTTCCGTTCCTTCAAGTAGGGTAACCGCTGCCATGCGATGAATGAACCGTCTCGTAAAATCAACACCTTTCAATATATCAATAAGTTCGTATTTTCTACCGTCCGGGATATTCTGCGGCAGATTGTGCGCATACATACCGGCCATAAGGAGCAGATGAGGACCGAATCTTATATCGGGATAGGTCCGAGGATCTTCATTGGGAATAAAAGGAAATTCAGTGGTTAAGGGAACATTTTGAGTAGTATGTGAGATTCGCGAAAGAGCAAGTTCTGTCAGCCAAACGGTTATGTCCTGGTAGAAACTGGTTAATCCACCATGAAGAGCATTTTTCTCAATGAGACTGGCAACAGAAGGTTTTCTCACCAGTTCTTCAAATCCGTCCCGAAGTAGTGCAGGATAAAAAACGCCACCATTATCGGTAATATACTGCTCGACTTCCGCTGACGTTGGAAACATCGCGCGCGCATCAGGGTTTACACTAAGCAGATAGGCAAGAACATAGTTGACTGTCCGTTCTGCCTGTCCCTTACTTTCAGGATATCGAAGATCGGGTATTGCAAAGGGAAGATCCGGCATATTGAGGAGATCCTGTGTTCTCTTTTCATCGTGTGTTTCAATGGCTTTGAGTAAACTTCCTTGTGTGACTCCTGAAAGGGCATCAGTTGGAGATGCTCTCCGTACTACCTCCTCTGGTGCGCTATACCGCATCGGATACCGAACACCTCGTTGGCGGAGCATCATTGCGCCTATAGTCGGTTTCGCTTGTTCAATTGCCTCAAGAGTTATTTGAGGTGTCAGAAATGACATGGTAACGTGTCCTGCTTTATCAGGTTCTGCAGTTAACAATTTTGGAAAGTCCTCAGGAGTTATAATAATAGTTCTTCCTGTGGCTTCAGGAGGCCATGGAGTGATATCCCACATCGGAATATCCGGTTCTTCAGGTTTTACTTCGCTCCACTGAGCTACTTGTTGAAGTGATTCACGTGTCATTCTAGATGATAGTATATCATACTAGAACATATGAATGCTCTACAGGATACGAAAAAGTTTTCTTAAATTATTGTTCCCACTGTGAAATTGAAAGATCAACCTTTTCTCCTTTGAAACGTACACCTTCCCTGATTAACATTTCTTTCTTTGTGACCAAACCATTTCCAGCCGAATATCCCGTTAAACTGCCCTTTGAGGATACTACTCGATGGCAGGGAGTGTGGGGAGCATCAGGATTTATTTTCATCAACATACCCACAGCACGCGCTGCCCGCGGACTTCCTGCAAGTTTTGCCAGTTGTCCATAGGTAGCCACTTTTCCTTTTGGAATTTGGCGGGTGAGAGTATAAACTTTGTCTTTGAAAGTTTTTTTATTCATCTGAAAGTTCTGGTAACTGTTCAATCTGTTTCTTAAAAACTGGAAGATCTTCTTTTACTGTATGCCATATTCGGTCGAAGTTTGCTTCCGAATAGTCATGGACAAGCACATCGCGCATTCCGGTAACCAATCGCCACGGAATCTCCGCGTGTTGCTGTTTATATTCGGCCGGAATACGTTTTGCCGCCTCACCAATAATTTGGAACCTCCGGATAACACCATCTTGTAAAAGTTCGTCTTCTTCAAAAACACCTTTTGTTACCTTTGCGGTATATTTTTCTATCTGATTAATGCTATTAAGAATGT
>JACQMD010000161.1 GCA_016203755.1 Candidatus Roizmanbacteria bacterium | reverse complement strand
TGCAGTTCCTGTTACAGGGGAGACAGCCAGTGTTGCATCTCCTGTTGTGGTAGGAACTACTCCGGCAATGGACAGATCAACGGTTCCTCCCAAGACGTCGGTATTGGAGCAGCACTTGGAGGCAGGACGAGTTGTTCCATCACCATAGGTCCCTGCACTGTAGTCAAGGATGAGTGATTTGTTTGTTGTTGCATCAAGTCCTACCACATCCAACACACTTGCTCCGGAAGCATTGACGGTGAAAGGAATCGTTGCAATGGTACCGGTGAAGTTACGCGGTACCGGATTAAACAGATCAGAGACTTCAGCAGTCATCGGATCAAAGGTTCTTCCCGAACACACAACCAGCAATCGTTCTGCAATCTTGGCACCGGTACTGTCAAGGACATCATACTTACGGGTCATCCAGCGATTGGGAAGTCGTGGATCGTTGACGGGATCAACTGCAGGGGTACACACAACATTGGCAGTAACAGGAGTCACGAGGTTGTGATTATAGATAAGATTCAGTTGCATATTCTCCACCTGATTACTGCCTGAGGAGAGTTTTAACGCCATCGGCACTGTTGTCCCAACCGGCAACTCCCACCGACCATTGTTAAACTGGAAACCAGCTGGATTCTCAAGTTCGAGTGTGAGGGTAGCGTCAGGGGCGGCGGTGGTACGGAGCCGAAGTGCTCGATCAAGAAGATAAAGGAGTACCGGGAGCATAATAAGAAGAACAAGAATAATCAGAAGTTGTAACCTTTTTTCTTTCAAAAGATACTTTTTAAGATGCAGATGGTGAGACATGACTACTTTCAGTGTAGAACAAATGAAAAGACTCTGTCAAGTGGGATGTTTGAACTCAGAACTCATTTTGTGATAGATTAATTTCCTCGCGGGTAAATGGCTTCATTGTAATCAGCGTTATCCAGATTTTGGTTGTTTCCAGAACAGGTATCTTTTCGAAGACGGAAATGATCAGTCTCGGCATGGTTAAAGCCAAACACTGCAGCTTTTGTCCCGCCTGGACAACCACAGCTTCCCGGGTCGCTATCGCAATGATGAGGATCATACGAATAAAAGTAAAAAATGCCGTCATTGAAGGGATCTGCCGGGAGGGGTTTTATATAATCTGAAAGAGCACGGTCAATGTTGGATGGTGGTGTTGCGCCTATTCTTTCTCCCGATACAGGGATGCCTTCTGATACCGGTCCCGGATAATACGCACGTCCGTTGTCCCGGTAATACAACTCAAGAGCAGCCCGAATTGCTTGCATGTCAGCGATTCGTCGTGCATCTCGAGTTTGACGTAAGGCTTGTGAACTTATTGAGAGTCCGAAACTTGCAAGAACAGTGATAATACTGATGCTGATGAGTAACTCAGCAAGGGTGAATCCATTTTTTGATAGCAGGTGAGTATTGTTTTGTTTCATAGAGTTAGTCATTTCCTACTTCATGAACGGCAGGGTTAAACCGATATCGGTTATCTGGTTTGTTATTGTTAATGAGGAGATAAACCAGCAAGAGAGAAATGGTGAATAATACACCAGCAACTATTATGAGAGTTCTGTTTATTTCTTCTACGGTGGAAATTCGTCCACCGGAGATGGTAACGATGAGGTTTTGTAGTATATACATAAAAAAGCTATAGCGCCCTGTATAGACTATAGCTTTTTTTGGTTTTTGTTGTCAACTGGTTATGTGAGGCTATTTCAGTTCAACTTGCCCACCAGCTGTCTCGAGTTTCTTTTTTGCTTCTTCAGCCGTTTGTTTATTGACTTGTGTCAAAACATCTTTCGGAAGACTCTCAACGAGTTTTTTCGCATCAAGCAATGTGAGGGTTGGTACTAACTCACGAACGACCTTCAGTACCTGGATTTTCTTACCACCATCACCTTTGAGCGTGACATTGAAGACGGTTTGTTCCTCGGCCGGTTTTGCTCCTGCATCTCCGGCTCCTGAGGATGTTGCCGCTCCTGCCGCAGGAGGAGCTGCTGCAATTGCTGCGACCCCAAACTTAACTTCGAGTGCCTTAACAAGATCTGCAAGTTCCAAAACGGTCATACCCTCAATTTCCTTAAGCATTTTTTCGAGCTTTGGCGATACTTTTGTATCAGTTTTTTGTTCATCTGCCATGTGAATTCACCTCCTGTTGTTTCCTTATTTCATCAAGTGCGATTACCAATTTTTGAAGATTGCCTTTTAGTGTCAAGACGAGTCGTGTTTGTGGACTCTTGAGTTGTCCAAGAAGTTGGGCGATGAGCATTTCCCGGCTGGGGAGTGTGGCTAAGCGAATGATATCATTTTGCGTAATGAGATTTTTGTTCCAAAGACCCCATTTAAGCTTAAAAGTATCAAGTTCTTTGCCTTTGTTGTAAAGAAGCGCAAGAGAAGAAAGATTAGTAGCTTTTGCCAGAAGTACTCCTGTTGGTCCGAGAAGTTCTCTGTCAGTCCCGGGCAGCTGCGCTTCACTGAGGGCGATTTTAAGAAGTTTATTCTTAACAATTCGAAATAAGGCTTCTGTCCTTTTTATCTCTTTTCTGATTTCTTCAAGTTGCTGATGGGTAAGTCCGGTGTAATCAGAAAGAACTATGGTATCATAGGAAGAAAGTTCTGCAGTAAGCTTTGAAACAGCATCAAGTTTTTTCTTATTCGGCATAGATCTTTCAAGCAGGGTTTTGGTTTAATCCGCCTCAGGCGGACCCCGCTGTCTTCAAGATGTAATTGAAAAGTAGTATAACACGAGAGCGGGCCATTGACAAGGGGAAAAAGCTCCAAAGATCCGAACCTGCCTGCTCGCCTCAATTCGGCGAAGCGGGCCGGCAAGGCAGGGAATCGAAGATCCTCATAACAGTTACAACAGTTATTAGTCATTGTTTTTCATTTGGATCTTAGGATATTTGGTTCTTAGGATCTTAATTCATCTCCCGAAATTAGACAGCAGTGTTGTGAGATCTGCAAGGTCAACATCGTTATCACCATCTGTATCCCCCGGAAGACCACCTCCGGATCTGCCGAAGTTGGTGAGAAGCGTGGTCAGATCTGAAAGATCTATATCGCCGTCACCATCGGTATCTCCAGGGACGGAGGTGGGGGTGGGTGAGATAGTTTGTTGAGCTGGTTTGACAAAGACCACATACATGGAAGCTCTGTAGGTAACGTTAGAGTTATCACCAAGGGCTACCGTTCCTTGTGAGAAGTCTTTTGAAAAGATAGTGAGTGGTTGATCAGTCGTTCCAAGAGTAACACCGGTGTTTGTCCAGTCACTCATCCATGACAAAGCTGTTCCCCGAACTGCCACATACACCGTTGCATCTTGGGAAAGAGTAAACGTAAGCAATGGATCTGCCACAAAACTCTTGTCATCATTTGCGGTACGAATATAGAATGCTCCCTCATATCCTCCTGGATTGGAGATAGTGTAGGTTCTATCTATATAGAGCTTGGTACCTACATTGAGAATATCCTGTTGATATATCTCGCCACTTGCGGCAACAATACTTGAAATGGGACTGGCTCCCGGTGTGGGAGTGGGAGTCTTGGTAGGAG
>JACQMD010000153.1 GCA_016203755.1 Candidatus Roizmanbacteria bacterium | reverse complement strand
GTCGTGAACTTGATAACAAGACCAATCACGTGTTTACAGAACTAAAGTTTACTGACTCAAAACAAAACATCTTAATTCAGCTTGCAGATATGATGGCAGGCTGCATAGCGTCGTACCATAAAGGGAAAGATAGAGATTTATATAAGATCATGCAAAAACGACTTGAAGATGTGTGGGTGTTTAAATGATCGACCCCGCTCCTATCCAGACGTAAGCCTGGAACGCGCGCCGTCCGGCGACAATTCGGAAACAGGGTCTTTGTGCTAAAATTATATCATATAACAACAACTTACGGGGAGTAGTTTAACGGTAGAATGCGCGGCTGGGGGTCGTGCGGTCGGAGTTCAATTCTCCGCTCCCCGACATGCTACAGTATGAATCAACAACTAACAGACCAGGTTATTTCCCACTGGAAACAGCTCAGAGGCATGACGTATGACTTGATGGACGAACTGACCGCGCAGGATTTAAAGAAGAAACTCCCTTTCCCCGAGTCACAAAATATTTTGTACCAATTTCGTTGTATGCTCGGTGCTCAGGAAAGTAATATGCCGATGATAACTAAAGGCGTCTGGGAAGGATTTTCATCCAGTTTAGACCAGGAGCCGGTAAAAACATTGCAGGTCATTAAGAAACACATGCAGAAAGTAGATGAAAAATTATTTGCCGCACTTAAAAAAGTCGATCTTCTTAAAAAGTTCAAAAGTGGAGACAGCCCGCTCATTAACTACATGATTCTCGTCGAACACGAATCCCACCATCAGGGACAGCTGATTAATTTCATCTTTACCCTTAATCTCCCTATCCCAAAATCATGGGCTGATAAGTGGGACTTAAAGAGAAACTAACTTTTGCCACATATAATGCCAATTAGAACTCACCTATTTAAAACTCTAGCAAATTTAGAATATCTTGAAGCAGGGTCAGGAAAAGTAATTTTATTACTCCATGGCCTTGGTTCTCGAAGCACAGCTTACAAACAAGTTATTAATCAACTTACACAGTCATATCACGTCTATGCGCCGAGTCTACACTTTAGTTTACACGGCCAATCCACTTCAACTATCGAAGATTATACCTCTTTATTGAATGAATTTATCCGCTCAAAAGCATTAAAAGATATCACCGTTATTGGGAACTCCTTTGGCGGCGGAATCGCCTTGAAACTGGCAGAGTCGAATAATAAGATTGCCAGATTAGTTCTTGCCGATTCAGCAGGATTACCTATTCACTATACCTTCACACAATTCCTCTATTTTCTCCTCCGAAAAACTTTGCATGAATTAAAATATGTAAGCCAGTTGCCGCTCCTTATGCATCTAGTTAGGGATTTTTTACTATTCTTTCTCAAATCTCTCCCGCAATTTGCTCAACTCAAAAAAGCGTTCGATATTATGAGCGGGAAAGAACTTGTAGAATTTCAGCGGATTCGAATTCCGACGTTATTAGTCTGGGGTACACAAGACGAGATTTTTTCACCTGAGTATGCTAAACATCTCCACTCAAAACTATCGAATTCCGAACTAATTTTTCTGGAAGGAAATCATGATTTCGTATTGTTTAACCACACATCGTTTTGTAGAGCAGTTGACAAATGGATAGGCAAAAAATGATAGTAATAAAAAGACCACAAGTCGGAGCTGGAGTAGTAATTATTCAGCATAATAAGATTCTCCTTGCCAAACGGAAAGGTTCACATGGAGCTGGCATGTGGGGTTCGGCAGGAGGTCATGTGGAATTTGGAGAAAGGCCGAGCGATACGGCAAAACGTGAAGCATATGAAGAATTGGGTATCCGGATCGAGATGCTACAGTTTCTTTGTTGTATTAATTACGTCATAGAAGACAAACACTATCTGGACATCGGATTTACTGCAAAGATACGTTCAGGCATCCCAACAATACAGCCGAAAGAAACAGATAGAATCGAAGTTGTAGATTGGTTTAGCTTACATAAGCTACCTACTCCTTTATTTCCGCCTGTTACATGTTATTTGAAAGCTCTCAATACCGGAAAGATTTACTTTGAATTATAACAATTACCTCCCGCACGCCGGCCAGGCGGCGGTACCCTGATGCGCAATTTTCCATGCAGCGGTTTTGATTGATTCTTCGGGATTGAAACGAAGATCGGGATTTGAATCGGCCCCCATATTGGTACGAGTTGTTCGCCACGCGCTTTCTGAAAACTGAAACATGCCGCTATAGCCGTGTTTGCTTTTTGAATTGGTATTGTACCCGGATTCGCAGACGGCAATTTTTCGAAGCGTTGCAATCTCCACGTTATTTTCCCGGCTATACCGTTCAAACCACCCATCAATCTCTGTTGCGGAAACGGGAACAGGCGTCGGGGTCGGAGGCAAGGTTGGAGTCGGGGTAAATGAAGGAGCGGGCGTTGGCGTATTGGTTGGAGTTGGTGTACTGGTAGGTGTCGGAGTAACTGTTGACGTTGGAGTAATCACTGCAATGACTGCCGAAAGGATTTCTCCTTCCGCAACAGGCGTCCTATAGGCAGCATTAAGTAGCAATAAACTTGTAATGATTGCTCCTCCGGAAACAATCATCCCAACAAAATACATGTGTGGTGATTATACACCGTATCAATGTTACTCTGATACTCCCCTTGTCAACCTTCCATTCCTTCCGTATAATATGAAGTATTATATAATCTCACTTATGGAAGAAGACACGCAAGAAAAACTGACCAAGAAAGAACGACGCGCTCTTAAAAAAGAACAAAAAGAAAAAGAGCGAAGCCAACACGAACGAACCAAGTCAATGCAAAAACTTGTGTTGTGGATATTGGGAACAATTCTTATTATTGCCGGATTTTTTTTCCTCAAGCGGGCAGCTTCAGCACCGGCCACGAACGTTACTCCGATGTTAACCACAGTCTCCCCAGATGACTGGACAAAAGGAGCATCAGAAAGCGCGAAACTAGTAGTAGAATATAGTGACTTCCAATGCCCGGCCTGTAAAACATACCATCCTATTGTCAAAAGACTTCTCGACGAACACGGTGATCAACTCACCTTTGTCCATCGCCACTTCCCCTTGCAACAGCATAAAAACGCTGAGGCGGCGGCACGCGCCGCTGAGGCTGCCGGAAAACAAGGAAAGTTCTGGGAAATGCACGATCTGTTGTTTGATAATCAGGAAAATTGGTCTGAAAGCACCAACGCAAAAGAACTATTCACTCAATACGCAGGAAAACTATCACTCAAGACTGAGCAGTTTACCGCCGATATGGAATCTGATGAAGTTAAACAACAGGTAAACAATGATTATTCATCCGGAATGCGTGCTCAAATTAACTCGACTCCATCGTTTTTCCTCAACGGCAAACCGATACAACCGAAAAGTTACGACCACTTTGTACAACTCGTGAATGAAAGTCAGTAAAAGACTCATCTTTTCTCCGTTTCGTATCTTTGTTATACTCACCATCATATGTCCTGGCGTACACTGCGATTGTGGGTACTATCAAGTTTGTGGGGAGTAATCCTGTTGCTTCTTGCGAGCGGCTATATTATTATCCAGACGAATCATATTGATTTATTTCTCTTCAATCATGCGATTGCTTTTGCCGGTCTTTTCCTGATCAATATGTCCCATGCATTGAGCGGTATGTCCTACTTTTGGAAAATAGGCGCAAGCAAACTCGCGTGGCGGAAAGAACTGGGAGTGGTAGGTTTTGTCATGGCCCTTCTCCATGGAACTATCTCGGCATTTTTTCTCAAACCGATTTATGTATTTCCTGATTTTATTTTTGATAATCCATTACCTTTTATTGCCTCAAGTTCTGCTGTTCTTATTTTTACTATGATGTTTATCGTGTCAAACTTCGGCATCCCGAGAAAAATAGGCGGAATACTCTGGAGACAACTCCTGCGCGTCGGATACGCAGGCATTCTTCTTGTTATGATTCATATGTTTATTCTAGCTGGCCCGGCCTGGAAAAACTGGTTGATACGGTTTCAACCGGTTCTCCCGCCACTCAGTCTGATACTCTTTGTGTTTTCAGTCTTTGTTCTTCTTCTCCGTATTGCACTCTGGTATTCACTTCGAAAGAAAACTGTACAAACTACCTCAACAATTACCACTCAATCATCTTCAATACCAAACCGACCTCCCACCGCTGTATCTATGCCGAATTGACTTATCATATAAGGTATGATAGCCTTTCTTCCTATGAACGTTGCTCCGCTCATTCAATCTCATCTTGAGAAAGCAGTACAACATATTGCAGATGGTCATCAATTACTTGCTGCATTGGATATACCCAAACAAATCCTCCATAAGAAACTACTCATTTCCCAAAAACCATACGAAGCGTACCGTGTGCAACACAATGATTGGCTGGGACCATTCAAAGGTGGTCTTCGGTTTCACCCGACCGTTGACCTGAATGAATTTCAAACGCTTGCGTATCTCATGACACTGAAATGCGCGCTTCTCGGACTTCCCTTTGGCGGAGCAAAAGGTGGTATTGCCGTTGACCCGAAGGAACTGTCAGAAAAAGAACTGGAAGAACTCTCTCGCACGTTTGTCCGTGAATTTTTTGATAATCTTGGACAGGACCGCGATATCCCTGCTCCTGATGTCAATACGAATCCCCAAATTATGGCGTGGATGCTGGATGAATATGAAAAAATGCTTGGATCCCACGCTCCTGCTACATTTACCGGGAAGCCTGTCGCACTGGGCGGATCTCTCGGACGCGAACAGGCAACTGGGGTCGGCGGGGCAATCGTACTTCGTGAGTATGCTGGAAAAATAGGTAAAAAACCTCAAGACCTCACCGTAGCGGTACAAGGATTTGGAAATGTCGGGCATTATTTTGCACAAACTGTCTCGAACATGGGATTTCGTATTATGGCGCTTTCTGACAGCAAAGGCGCAATAGCAACTTCTCAAACGGAGGGATTTGACATTGAACAAATCCTCTCGTGTAAAAAAGGAAAAGGATATCTTGCCGGTTGTTACTGTGTCGGAGGAGTTTGTGATATCCGGTTTGGAAGAAAGATTGCCAATGAAGAACTTCTCGAACTCCCCGTAGATATTGTCGTTCCTGCTGCGCTTGAAAACGTCATACATGAAAACAATGCAAACAATATAAAAGCACCAATCATTCTCGAAATGGCAAATGGCCCAATAACGAAAGAGGCAGATGAAATGTTAATAAAAAAAGGAGTAACCATAATTCCTGACATCCTCGCCAATGCCGGCGGCGTCACCGTCTCCTATTTTGAATGGGTTCAGGGAAGAATGGGATATTACTGGGAAGAACAAGAAGTCCTTGAAAAACTCGAGAAAAAAATGAAAGAAGCGTTTGGTCAAGTTTGGAATATAAGTCACGAAAAAAATATTCCGCTTCGCACTGCTTCGTATTTATTAGCACTTCAACGACTCCATATGGCATTACAACTGAAAAGATAATCATTAAAAGAGTATCATTTTTGTCAATCCAGTACCTTCATTTTATCCCTGATTCTATACGAGTCTCCCTGAATAGTGATGGTATGACAGTGATGAAAGATGCGCCCGATCATTTTTCCTGTTCGTTTTTGTCCACCAAAAAGTTTATCGAAACGAACCAGTGATTCATTTGAGGTAAAGAGCAAAGAACCTTTTTCATACCGCTGTTCAATCAACGAGATTAAATGTAAGGAAACACTGAAATAATGGCCTAAAATTTGCATGTTTCAACTCGAAAAGTGCAAATTTTGATACGAAATTAAAGTGTTTCCTTACATGGTCAGCACTACCAAGATGGAAATGGACCTTCTCATGACAGCTCTCCCCTTTGCTCATTAATGAGTTAGCTAGTAGCCGAAGTGCTGAAGGATGGTTTCAACTATGCCTATGGAGAAAATGCCTGGCAACAAACCAGCTAACAAAGGCTCCCATTAGGCTTAGTAAAACCCAGGTCAAAATATCGACAATGTCCATAAACACGAAGGTATCCAAAGGCCATCTAAATTGCAAGAGTTCATACCACAGATAAGCAGCAACAGAAGAAGTAATTGGTGGAATGAGTCGGCCTACTGTGGCCCCAGCGAACCCTCCAAGATATACAAAGGCTGTTATCCAATCTAACCTGATGCCGAAAACAATTCCTAGAGCTGTCCCAACTCCAGTAAGTACTAGTGGCGAGACAATCCACTCAACTTTATGGGAAAGTGAATAAGGTACTATCAACGGCAGAACCCAATAACCAAACCCTGCGCCTAAACATCCAAGCCCGATAAGCCGGAGAATGAAGTGTAAACTCTGGGTATTGCTTGGGTTAGGTCTCATGTTGTTTTTATTAAGTCAGATGTGGTAAAAGCTCTCCTTCATTACAAATATATCAGATATATCAGAATTTTTGTACAGCTATTAGGCTGTGACCGAGATCCGCTATGGAAACTCACGGCGAGAACGACCCAAAGAACCCTGATTGTCCCGTGACGTCCTCCATGCTGCCGTGCCTGACCAGCTTGGGTTCGATAAACGTCAACTTGGGTGCAACAAAGGGATGTTTCTCGGTGGGTTCTTCGATCTACGCTCCAGGCATAGCATTTTCCGTCTTTTGAAGAGTAGCGTGCCTGTCAGTTTGCATAAAAAGATTAACATTTTTCGAGCTTGAGCATGAAAAATTTTGCAGAGCCAGGCTCAACTTTTGTTAAACATTTCGTGCAAACTGACATTGGTGATTGTTTTGTCATGGTATCACATTGAGTAAAACGTTAATGCTTACTGGTGAATTTTGATTTCGCTTCTGCAACTTCTTCCTCGGTTGCAGTCGCTAACCATTTGAGTCGTTCGATAAAAATCCTAGCGAACTCTGATTTATTTTTTTCTACTTGAGTGTCACCGATGTACCCGTCGAGTTCAGGGTCTTGTAAGTATATGGTAGACTTATAAAGCACGGGCCGGCAGCATTACGTCGTCGCCACCGTTGCAGCCAATTTGGCACAAGGTCCGGAAAACTCACATTACTATTTTTCTGGCGAAGAAGGGCTTCCACAAAACCCGCAGGAACAGCGTGGCTTAGAACATGTGGCCTTAGTAGCTCGTATACAGGAAATACAGAAAGACAATATTTCTCGTGCGTATTTTATTGAAGTTGAGCTTGGTAGATTGTTACCAGCGCTTGAAGAAACAGGGATTGTGCCTGTCGTGGAAAGCCCAAACCCTTATAACCCAGAGGTTGACAAAGAGAAGTTTGAACAATGGATTACTGAGCACCAGAAGGAAATGGATGAGTTTCGTAGAAATCTCGAAAAACACGAAGAGATTCTTACGTATCTTTATTTTGGTGCAACTCTTGACCGGTTCCTTGATGAGCTAATTCCTCAACGGAAATCTTCTTAATCTGCCGGAGCGATTCGGCCCACGCCCCCCACATGTGCGATTCCAGTAGGGAGTTCCTCAGATAAAAGTCCTGGTCAATGTCCGGATCACTTTTGAAGAACAGAGAATCCAAATCTTTTTTTTCTGGGGCGTCTTTCCATATCCCCCTCGGATGGTCCTCACTAGATTTTGCCAAAAGCCACTCCCTTAATAAAGTTTTGTTGTCAATTCGTTCCTCTGAAAGGAATTTTTCTAACCTGGTTGGACTTTTAAATATCATCCAATCACTCCATACGGTCATTATCGGGATATATTTATGATTCAATCTTCCGAGGTGAGTTAAATTGTACATTTGGTCATAACCGGGACAAGGCAGATAATCTTGCAGTTCAAGCTCGGGATAAAAATAAACAGGATTTTGAGGAGTCAAGACTATATTGTCGTCGTTGTCAATATCAACTCTCACTAAATATTCTTCTGGAACTGTAATCCAAAGATTATCCAATGAATCCTCAAGTCCTTTAGCTCGGTAATTCTGAAAGTTGTTATCTTGAGGTATTGACACTTGCTTAATCGCCTCTTTCATATGGTTCCATTCAGATTTTCTTGTTAATATGAGGTAAAGACGCTTAGTCCCCACCAACTCTTCGTCGCGCGGTCCAGGTATGACTAGGGAGGTAACATAGTTAGTGCGGAACTTCTCAACGTCCAAGCCTAAGATTTCTAATTCTTTACGCGTAAGCCGTGCGGTTGCTGGTTCTGCAAAACGTTCCACAAATGAACTGGCTGTTAGAGTGACACCATGATATTGCCCCCCACCAACCTCTTTTCGTTCTTGAATAGCAATATCTAGGTCGTAATCATATCTATGAAGGAGCTCACGTAGCTTCACTTTCCCTGTAGAA
Source organism: Candidatus Roizmanbacteria bacterium (assembly GCA_016203755.1). Taxonomy (GTDB): domain Bacteria; phylum Patescibacteriota; class Microgenomatia; family 2-01-FULL-40-14; genus JACQMD01. The sequence goes on along the minus strand of JACQMD010000153.1, from coordinate 6,533 downwards.
AGGTGGACGCTGATGTCATTTCTGCTTCTACCCATTAATCTAGCAATCACACCTATTGAGTATCCATACTGTAAGTTTGCAAAAAACGTTAGCCTCAATTTTGCACCGTGATTTTTCAATTTGAGGCTAAATTATGCAAAATTATTTTTGCAAACTTACAATCTCACCTCCTTTCTTGAGCCAGATTGTCAGTTTGCATAAAAAGATTAACATTTTTCGAGCTTGAGCATGAAAAATTTTGCAGAGTCAGGCTCAACTTTTGTTAAACATTTCGTGCAAACTGACACCATTGATAAATCGCTCAGTGATGATAACGTAGTGATGCCAGGCCACATCGTGGTAGTTGGGAGTTCCTCGGTGAGGTCGTAGTGACTCAATCGCTTCGAGGAGAAGTTTACGTAGTACAACCGCTCGTCCCGTAGAAGTGTCCCGATCTATACCTTGAGATTGCTCTCCAACGATATTTAGGCCGATCAGATCCTCCTGTCTGCTCAACGCCTGCAAATCATCCAACGATTTTAAGGCGTTGCTGATTACCCTATGGTCAATCCAATCTAAGGGGTCGTGCTGTTTTCGACATTTCACAGAAGCGTCGCCTTTCAGCTAATGATAGTGGATTCCTGTTACTGGCAAATTCGCGGCAAGTTCTCGGCAAATCAATTGGGGGTTTTATGCGCTACGATCAAATTGAGTAATTGCGATCTTACTTTAAGGCCCCAAAAATGGAAAGAGGAGCAGAGGGTTCGCGTTGTGGCTTGACTGTGTTTAGTATAATGTAGGGTACAAGCAATCTCAGAAACCGAAGGACGGAGCGTATAGCGTATGAAGAATCTTTCTTTTCTTTCCAACCTCCCAGGATGGCTGAAGACCGTTTTGGGTCTTGTGTCGGTAGTAGTGCTCGGCGTAGTCCTGAGTCTCTTTGTCAACCTTCAGACTGCTCAGACACAGACCTCGCCGGATAATCCTACTCCTTCGGTTTTCTTACCATTGGTTTCCCAATTTCGTAGCGCTGACTCGCAAAACCCTGATTATCGACCAGATGACATCATCCAACAGTCTTCATCTGTTATCAGGGCAGAAAAGGAATGGGAGATATATGTTGACCCATTCTATGGCTATTCAATTCAATATCCGAAGGGATGGTATCTTCGTCCTACACCTTCGGGAGCTGCATGGCAGGGAGGTGTTGCTCAAATTGCTACGTTCGATCCAACCATTGAAGGGTCAAAAGGAGAAAGTGCTAGATTAGCCGAAGAGGGTTATGTCAAGATAGACATAGGAGTATCAACGACTCCTAGATTGTCCAATGAGAGTTTGGCAAGCTGGTTGAGTAGAAGGGGAGAAGATACACCCGTCCAATACCAAGACAGCAAATCTGTTAAAGTGGGAGAGGAATCTAGTATTGAACTCATAATCCCTTCACGTACTACCAATCTGCCATCAGGAAAGATGATCTGGATACCTAAAGGCAACGAAGTACTCTATATCTCCATCAACGAGTTTCCTGAGCATTCTCAATATCACGAGATAATCGACAAAATTCTTAGCACTTTCTCCCTGTTGCCTAACTCAAAACCTCAGAATTAAGCCTATTCTCTTTGCAGTAGATGGTGCGAGTCCCTCCAATCTAACGCGTCTTGATGACGAAGGGAGAAGTTCCCAAATGCTCCGGATAAATTTAAAGTTTGGTCTTGGGACTCTTATAATCTTTACCTTGTTCCTTTCCTACAATGTCAGTTTGCACGAAATGTTTAACAAAAGTTGAGCCTGACTCTGCAAAATTTTTCATGCTCAAGCTCGAAAAATGTTAATCTTTTTATGCAAACTGACACTATCGTTGCTAGACATGGAGCGATCAAACGTGGGAAGATTTTGCCAAGATGCAGGTAGAATTGTATCGTTGAAGAACAGGTGTGATTAGTTTGCATGTTCGTAAGTCTAGTTTGATCCAGATCTTGCAGACAACATATTGTCATTCAGCACGCCAAACCTACTGCTGCATCAACTCCTATTGGAGAAGTAGACACACCTTCGTGCGAGCGCCCGCTCACAGATACCGATCCAGTGCATGCAGTGATGGATACGGCCGGGTCCCAGACGTTCCTGAGCCAGGGCAAACCCGGCGCCTTCCGGCCCGATCCGGTTGCTCACCGGCACCCGGCAGTGTTCATACAGGAGTTCAGCATGACTGGCATAGTCCTCGCCCACCTCTCCCATCACAGGAATGTTGCGCGCCAGCCGAAAGCCGGGTGTACCGGTAGGCCTGGTCGCGCAATTTGTACAGAAGCGGACGATCAGTGTCCCTTCTCTGCTCCGGTACATCACACCCTCAGAGCGGAAACCAAGTCTAGCGCAGTTTGAAAATCAACTAAATGTTTAAGGTATGGATCGCCCGAAATGTCGCCTAACGTAAAGTGATAAAAGACCTCTTGCCCGAACATCCTGCTGACGTCCTGAATATTGTTCCTGGCGTAGTTCAGAGACAACATTATCGGATACTGCCTCGATAGATCTAGCAGTTCTTGGACCGTAAATTCACCCTCGTACTTTTCGGCCTCGAGCAGGTGAGCCCAGGCATCCTCTATGTCCGTTAAGACCTCAAGAATACAGTATTTCGCTCCTCGGCTCACAACTTCGCGGACAGCCGCTTCGATCCAGCCAATCTCCATATCATGATCGGCTTGAATCCCTGAACAGATGAGGTCTTGTTGATCCTTCAGGCTAGGTTGAATGATCTCTATTTCGAATTGATGATAGTCAACCTGAACATAAGGGAAATGAAATCTGTGATTGATATATTGAAAATAGTCCAGGTCGACATGGAATCGATCCAGATGAAGTGAATAGGGTCCACGGGCAAATCTGTTGAAAATTGCCTCTAACTCATGTTCACCAATCCATCGACCATCGGGAATTTTGTCCCCAACGGAAAAGCCGAGAATACTAACCCCTAAAGCGGAAAAATATTCTACTTCCTGCAGGCTACTGATTCTGTCAACTTTGATTCTATTCCCCATATCTACCCTCTGGTGCTATAGTACGTCAGATAAAGATCCGTGCTTTTTCCCTTGAGCACCGCCTGGTCAAACGCCAAGAATCTTTATCTGAACATCTATAGTTTGTAGTTGAAGCTAAATAAGTATAGACTAACACATAAGCATGGACATCACTTAGGAGGTGATAACCATGCTACTTGACGATGATATCATACTGCATTTGTTTTGTGCGATAGCAGATACGTGAGTCGACTGAAAAAAGGTTCGTGCAATGAGCGAAAAGCTGGTAAACTCTGGTAGAGCGAACGCCGATCGACCAGACCAGGAAAGCGAAAACATGTTTCGTGAGAATGCCAGTCATGGCGAGTCGCAGATGTCCAGTAGCCTGGAGGCGTTGCCGGACAAAGTACGGGAACGGTTGGAGCAGTCGTGGGCGGGCACCTTCTACCGGGAATACTTCTGTCGCATCGATGAGGAGGCGTTTGCGGTGCTCTATGCCGAGACACCCTCTCGCCCGAATACGCCAGTGAATGTGCTGGTGGGTCTGGATGTCAGTTTGCACAAAAAGATTAACATTTTCCGAGCCTGAGCATGAAAAATTTTGCAGAGCCAGGCTCAACTTTTGTTAAACATTTCGTGCAAACTGACACGTAATGGTATTCAGGAGATTGAAAAATGGTGATATACTAAACTTAACACGGCACGGGCTGGTAAGCATTACGTTGTCGCCACCGTCGCAGCTTATGCCACGCCTTTCACCCGAATATCCTGGTTTTTTGGAAGCGCCCGCTAAAGATGCAGGGGGTATCCCGAGTGGTTCAATAGAGCCTCAACAAAGTCACCAAGAGCAGCGTGGCTTAGACCATGAGAGCCTAGTAGCACGGATATGGGAAATACAGGAGAACCATACTGCCCGTGCCTATTTTTCAATAGTTGAGCTTGGTGACACAAGAGTGAGTACCGTGTTGGAGAAAGCAGGAATCGTACCACCAATTCCGGAGAGTGCGAATCCGTTTAATGAAGACACTGAGGAACGCCTGCATGAACAATGGTGGGAGGAACATCCAGAAGGGTTGGAAGAATTTAGAAGAAGCATTGACAGACGGGAAGAGATTTTCGGCACCCTTTATTTAGGGGCAGGTTTACAACACCTCACCAGTGGCAAGTTCTATCATTTAAGTGATGCCCCTTCCGAGTTCACACCTGACGAACTCGTCGAATTCTTTAGACAAAAGTACGAGACTCCTACAGTGCTTATCGAACATTCTCTTGACAGGTTAGGATTATTGCCACCACTGGAAGCAATGAACCTTTTACCAACTATCCAACGCCCTCATGAACGGCCCGAGTGGGATAAGGAACAACGTAGAGAATGGAGCGATGAGAGCCCCGAATATGAGCGGCGGATTGAAATTCTCAAGCGCCTTCATATCGGGGCACTTACTGACTGCCTTCTTGACGAACTTCTGCCTGAACGGAAATCTGTCTATTCCTCAATATAGCGGTGCCCATCGTATATGGATGTTGTACATTGGTATTCTGGAATTACTCCTTTCATAGTTGAACACCATTTAACAAAATTGGTTCCAAGCACGCGGAAGTCATAACACTGTCAGTTTGCACGAAATGTTTAACAAAAGTTGAGCCTGGCTCTGCAAAATTTTTCATGCTCAGGTTCGAAAAATGTTAATCTTTTTATGCAAACTGACAATAACAAAGAACGGAAAAGTATAGGGAATTGAGATTTTAGACGCTTCAAAAACTATTCAAAAATTTAATCCGGCCAAGCTGATATTCTCCACTTACGATAACGAGGGTAGACGCTTGTCTTCTCGTTACTAACCTGCTATAATCATTTTCTCACGTCGAAAGATCGGCGTGATTTATTTATTGTAAAAGTATCTATGGCAGATTCAAAAACTGACACAAGCAACCGTATTCAACAATATCCGCTGGATAAAATCCGCAACATCGGCATTATTGCCCATATTGATGCAGGGAAAACGACCACAACGGAACGCATTCTTTTTTACACCGGAAAAACGTATAAAATCGGCGATATTGATGAAGGCACGACGCAAATGGACTGGATGGCGCAGGAGCGCGAACGGGGTATCACTATCGTATCTGCTGCAACCACTGCATTCTGGAAAAACTACCGGATCAATATCATTGATACTCCCGGACACGTGGACTTTACTGCTGAAGTTGAACGATCGCTTCGAGTGTTGGATGGAGGAATCACTGTTCTTGATGCAGAAGAGGGAGTCCAATCTCAATCCGAAACCGTCTGGCACCAGGCAGACAAGTATAAAGTCCCGCGCATTTGTTTTGTCAATAAAATGGATAAAGTAGGTGCCAATTTTCTCGCCACGGTTGAAAGTATTAAACGCCGGCTCGGCGCAAACCCCGCAATTATGGTGCTCCCCATCGGAAGCGAGTCAACGTTTAAAGGTACTGTTGATCTTTTGAGCAGAAAATCATATATCTGGGGAAGTGATGAGCTGGGTGCCAAATTTGACGAAAGCGATGAGATACCTGCGGACATGAAAGATCAGGTAGAAAAATTTCGGGGAAAACTTGTGGAACAAATAGCTGAAACAGATGACGCACTCCTTGAGAAATATCTGGAAGGGAAAGAGCCGACTGTTGACGAGCTGAAAAAAGCACTTCGTGCAGCGGTTATTACCTACAAACTTGTCCCGATTTACGCCGGGTCGTCGCTCCGCAATAAAGGTGTCCAACCGCTGTTGGATGCTGTTATTGATTATCTCCCCGCTCCGGTTGATGTTCCGCCTATGAAAGGAATTAACCCCAAAACCAATGAAGAAATTACCCGTAAACCAGACTTTCATGAACCATTTTCAGCGCTCGCATTTAAGATTCAGATTGATCCGCATGTGGGTAAACTCACGTATATCCGTATTTATTCGGGAAAACTGACCACGGCAACCTATGCATACAACGTCGGCAAACGTGAAAAAGAACGGGTGGGTCGACTGCTTCTCATGCACGCCAACACACGTGAGGAAATTAAGGAAGCATACGCGGGAGAGATCGTTGCTGTTGTTGGAATCAAAGATACGAGTACCGGTGATACGCTTGCTGACGAACAACAACCAATATTATTGGAAAGTATCTCATTTCCGGATCCAGTCATATCGCTTGCCATTGAACCAAAAACCCGGGCAGATCAGGAAAAAATGGGGTATGCGCTCCAGCGCCTGGCTGAAGAAGATCCGACGTTTAAAATCCGCACCAATCACGAAACCAACCAGACCATTATTGCCGGCATGGGTGAACTGCATCTTGAGATTCTTGTCGACCGGATGATGCGCGAATTTAAGGTTGCCGCCAATGTGGGTGCTCCACAGGTAGCGTACAAAGAAACGATTAAAGGTAAAGCTGATGCTGAAGGAAAATACATCAGGCAAACCGGAGGCCGCGGTCAATTCGGTCTCTGTATGCTGAAAGTCGATCCAAAAGCCCGAGGGGTAGGATTTGAATTTATCAATGCAATAAAAGGAGCATCAAGTC
>JACQMD010000151.1 GCA_016203755.1 Candidatus Roizmanbacteria bacterium | reverse complement strand
CACATATACCATATTGCAGTACACAATCCCTTGCACTTGCGGATACAACCGATCAGGTTTAAAAGAATGCTTCCAGATGATGTTATTGACATTATTTCCTAGATTATCTGGAGAATATCCCGTCCTCTGTGCATCATGGGCAACCTGCGGCCAGCTGTTGGGATATTGTTGATCACAATTTATTCCCTGTGCATACACGGTGCTACTTGCTACTTCTCCCTGGGGAGTAGTCTTTGGTCTTTGCTCCCAGAATACAACTAATGTACCAGTAAGGAGAAAAAGAGACATTCCGACTAGAAGATATACTCCGGGAGATTTCATACGCTTTGCTTAGTATAGAGAATTTTCCTATTCTCTGTCCAGTATGAAAAGAAAAGATCCAAAGAACCGAAGATCCCAAGATCCAAATGAAAAACAAGAATAGTTTGTAAGACTATTATTAGGATCTTCGATTCTTAGGTTCTTAGGATGTTAATTTTTATCTCCCAAAATTGGTCAAAAGGGTAGTGAGATCTGTGAGGTCAACATCTCCATCGCCATCAACATCTCCCGGTAGTGTGCTTCCTGATTTACCAAAGTCAGTCAGGAGCGTTGTCAAGTCAGACAGATCCACATCTCCATCGCCATTGGTATCCCCGGGAGTAACAGGTGTGGGGGTTGGAGTACGTGTTGGCGTGCGGGTGGGAGTTGCTGTAGGAGTGCGCGTTGCGGTTGGAAGAACAGAAGTGGGAGTAGGGGTCCTGGTAGGGACAATAGGAGTCGATGTAGGAGTGGTTACATTGCTATAGAGGGCAAACTCTATAAAATTTATTTGTCCGGTTCCACTACTTCCATCATTTCTGTACTTATTAATGGTGAATCTAATTTCATCAATACTTTTCTGAGAGTTGAGAGAATACGCTTTTACTAGGATTGCCGGATTTTCGGAAGCGGGTACCAAATTGGCAAGTCCATTTTGATCCTGTATGGTTTGAACAAGAGAGCCAGACCGGTAAAAGTCAATCGTATAATCTTCAGGACGATCAACATTCCAAAAATACAGTTTGTATGACCCAATGGTCACGGGATTAAACGTTGCAGTAAAAAAGCCGGTATTTAAATTGGAGAATATACTCCATGACCCGGTACCGAGTGATGCATCAAAGGGTTTGCTCTCAGTTCGCTGTAAATGGTCGATAAATTGCACATTGGTTGGGATAATAAAATTGGGCGGAGTTGGTGTGGGGGTGGTTGGATCTGGTACAACAAGAGATCGTCCAATCCTTAGGAATTCATCGATATCGTACGTTGCATCCCACCAGTTTCGAAGCAATTTTCCCTGATAGGTCAACCCGTTGTTTTTTCCAGGATGATTTTGCATCCACCATTGATAAAACCCTATTTCCGTACAACCCCAAAGAGTACAGTTAGCCGTTTGTACTGTTCCTGTTCGATCAGGCCGCCAATCCTCGCAATCAGTTTGCAAACTTGTACTACTGTAATAATCACCACTCACCGTAGTATTTGGAGCTATATGAGTCCACCCGCACGCGTTCACTTGCGTTGGGCTGCCATATGGTCTGACAAAATTTGCCCAGAATAGGGTGTAATCCATATAACCCAGTACTACTTCAAACTGATGCATATGGTCATGGACTGCCTCAGGTGTTTCCCGGGCATAATTGTAGTTATACAGTACGTAGGTTTTACTACATACCGGCATGTCTGGAATCTTTTCGCTATTGCTGATATCTCCGTACGGTCCGGCCATATTTGATTCTGCCGGTTCTATATCACCCCAGTGATATCCCCACATCCACACCTGTTTTATACCGCGATTTTCAACATAATCACAGATATTCAAATCAGATAATATTTGGTAGTAGTCAGGCCGGTACCATCCGGGATTCCAGGGGATTTGATTATTCGAGCGGGGAACAGGCACGAGAAATTCTTTTGTCTCAACAACAGTATAATCAAGAGAAGGCACAGCGGTAGGAGTTTTATATCCATGGTATCTGCTTCCTTCGCGAAGAACTACACTTGCTTCATCTCTCATTCTGTCAACTTTTGACTTAATTTCGTTATAGGTCAAATTCATGCCTGTTTTGTTCGGATCAAGTCTTCCATTGACCAGGGGAAAATATCGCAGTTCAAGAACAGGAATATTTTTTGTGCTCTGCGCATTCACAATAGACTCTTGTGGTAATGTGATTAAGTAAAGATAAAGAAGTAGACTGGCCAGTAATAATAATTTATTCATGCGTCATAAGTGCTGCATCGCGCTCGTCAATAATCGAGTCGTTATTGACATCTTCCATTGGTCCACCCCAGTCTATAGTCGGCTCAGGAACTGACACGTTATCACTCTGTTCAACTGCTTTTGGTATTGGTGTTGGTTGTTGAGAGAGATAGCTTGTGAGGAAGATCACCATAACAAGCAAAACTATAAAAGCAAGTGGTATGATGATACTGTGTTGGACTAATGGATTTAGTTGTACTCTTTTCACGTAACTACAGCATACTCAATATCATGATTTGTTGTCAATGAGATTTCTCATAAAGACAACAGCATTATTCCACCAGTTGACGATTCGTAACCAGAGTGCATTGAAATCAAAACCTGTTGGATTGATGGTGGAAATGGAGGAGGTTGGAGTAGGAATGATAGGTTTGATCTCTGTTGTTTCATAGAGTGATCGGCCGCCTCTTACAAACTCTTGCAGGTCGTACATCGCTTCCCACCAGTTGCGCATAGTTTTTCCCTGGTACACGATACCGTTTTGATAGCCCGGCAAATTTTGCATAAACCATTTATAGAATCCCACGTCCGTACAACCCCATCGACTGCAGTTAGCAGAGATATAGCTAGTTTGCGAATCATCCGGATGCCAGGTTTCACAATTGTTGAGACGGTACTCACTGATACTATAGTTATAATCATCATCGATGTTTTGGTCTTCTGATGTTTGTTGCCAGTTAGGCGTATAGTGTCCGTTTCCACAGGAGCTATTATAGTTGTGATCCGTGCCATCCTGTACCCATTCTGAAAAATCATGCCAGAAGATAGCAGGGTCGATATACGACATAACATTTTCAATCTGGTGCATGCGATTGTGAACCATATACGTGATCGTTGCTTCAGTATTGTAGGTAAAGTTATAGAGTACATACGTGTTTGCACACACAGGTATGCGGAATTTCTCTTCCAGATATTCTTCTTTTGGCCATGAATTGGCAATATCTCCGAGTTTACTCCCCATCCGTGATTCATCCGGCTCGATATGAGCCGAATGATACCCAAACATCCACACCTCTTTCACAGTATGATTATCAACTGTATCGCAAATATTGATGTTTTCAAGTATTGCACGATAGTAGGGTCGATACGTCATCGTTTCCGGTTTTAACAAATGGCCACGGGGGATTTTCTCATAAAATTTCAAGCGGTTATAGACGTTATAGGTAAGGGAGGATGGAGCATTTTCATCTTTATAGCCGTGATAGCGAGTCGCATCTGCCAAAAAACTGATGTGTTTTTGTATCATCTCTTCGGTTTTCCCCTCCAGTGTGGTGATTGCAACGGGAATCGTCCAGCCTGTTTCTTCCTGATCGAGGAATTGCGGATTATCTGTATCAGGCGGGTAATACGCAATCACCAGAACCGGTGTTTGGATTGGTACGGTAGAATCTTCGGCATATACAACAGATTGATGAAGCAGGAAAATAGTAAGATATACTAATAAGATTATTATTGCAATGCTTCTGATGGTATGGTTCTCTATTTTCATTACGATAACGGTGTTACTCTTGGGTAGCAGGAGTAAGTAACAGCTGATAATCATGGGCAGTCATAGCCATTGTTTTTTTGTAGATGCGAATGACGGGGTGGTCAAACACCGTCCATGTCTCCTCGGCACCTTCGTCCTTGAAAAAATCCGGCTTACATGCTATTTGCTCGGGTTGTTCGTTAAAAGGTGCTTGCAGTCGTTTTCCAGGGAGCGATACTCGCTTCATGAAGATTTGTTGTAGCTTTTGTACTATCTTGGTTGGATTGTTTGGGCAAATCTTCAATACCCTGGAAAACTCTTGCTTCGCACCTTGAATTTCTTCGCCTTGACTTGAGATAACTGCGACTGGTTCAAATCCCAATTGTCCCTCAAACAGAGCCTGATAGTAACGATTGAGGATAGGGTATTGTTGGGGAAATCTCATATGGTTGGCAAAAATTCGCCGGGAAGGGATGAAAATATAGTCAGCCTTTTCGAGATGCTCAGTAAGGTCTGTCACTAATTCCTGATTTTCATCCAAATGATAGAAATCAAATGAAATTACCCTGTACTCCGGACACCCGACTGGCGAAAAATCGCACGAGAGGGGAATATCAACAACATTTGCCGTTTCAGAAAGCACATAGGATCCGTCGGGAATATGCTCATAAATCCACCGTGAACTTGCCGCACGGCTGTCCTCCCGCGCATAAATGTGCCAATAACTGCTTCCCGCAATCGTCGTTGTAACCGTAACAATGAGTAATAATCCTACTATTATTGGCCGAAGCCGATTAATCCGGTGAATCACAAACACAGATCCGACAGTTGCAAAGAGAGCAAAAAAAGGAAAAATGGGGGTGAGAAACCGGGTCCACTTGACAAATAAAAACGTATTTGCGAGAAAGAATACCACGAAAGAAACGATCAGGAGTACCATTTGATGTTTTAGCAAACGGTCATATGTTTTGCTAAAGACTAAGAAAGAGGTTATAAAACCAATACTTCCCAAAACAAATAATGGAAGCCCAAGCGTATAGGGGAACACACGGGTAAACTGAAACAGGATTGGTAGGGTATTGAAAAACTGTCGGGTATAAAAAACGTTAACTTCCCCGGTTGCCACATGAGATTCGTAGAAAAACGTACCAAGAAATTCCTTATAGGCGAGTATGCTGAACGGACTGGTGATGATGAAGGTAATGCTTGTTATCAGAAGGGTGAGTAAACAATAACAGATAAGTAAGGCGATTCTTTTTACCGGTGTGAGGATGTGTTGATGATTGGTAATGGCAAAGAGTAGCGTCAATAAAACCGGCACTACGTAGATGAGTCCGCTCATTTTTGTTGAGATTGATAATCCTAATACAATGCTTACCCATACAATGGAGGAAACTGTACGTTTCGGATTGGCAACAAGTCGGCAGCAGACTAATACAATGGTCAAAAAACCAAGGGTCAGCAAACTTTCGGTTGTTCCGAAATGCGCAGATTGAATGAGGCCCGGCATGCCGGCAACGAGAGCAGCAGCTATGAGGGACACCGTCGTTTTGAGGATTTCCTGTACTCCTTTGATTAATTTAATCAGTGTTTGAACCAGTTTATACATGACAAAAACGCTGAGAGTTCCGGCAACAGCTGACCAGAACCGAAGCCAGAAAATTGCAGCAGCATAGGGAATCGTGTGTAGCCCGTCTTCCACATGAGAGACTAGATCAAACCAGAACATTGCCGTTCTTGCAGAAAAATAGGCCAAATAGAGAGGGAATTGACCGTATGCAAAAAACTGCGGATTCATTGAGCAGTCTGGGTTAAAATCAAGATTAAAACAAAGGCGGGTGATGGCCGATGCCATATTATTTTCATCCGGATGAAAATAATAGCCGTTACCCCACGGGAGGTTGTAGAAACGGAGTCCTGCTGCCATAAGCAGTATCAAGGCCAAAAGTATATGGATTTTTCCCATTCGTTTTTCTCCTAAGTGACCTAGGTAACCTAGGTCACTTATGGGGTAGACTTACAAGATATACGTAAAGAGTATCACCGAAAATCCCCACAGGGCAATGGTTGCAATGAGTGGTTTATCTGTGGTGACGAGTTTTTCCGGCGATTCGCCCACCGCCTCGCGTTCATAAATGAGTTGCGCATAGCGCATAATACCGACAACGATTAACGGAAGCGTACTCACCATGAGCCATTTCCGACCCAATGCTTGAGGAAATACAAAGAGCAGAAAATCATGAATAAGGGGGTTAAAATCAGGCGCTTGTGCCTGAAACGTAAACATGGCATAGGTGATTATAGTTCCCGTGGCAAACGTTGAATTGTAAAAGTCAAGAAGCTGGGCCCGATAGTGTTCAAGGGCAGGACGGGTTTTGTTTCCGACTGCGACAAGTTCTGATCGACGTTTACAGGAGGCGATAAACAGAGAGAGGAAAATGACGCTGAAAGTAAGCCAGATAGGGATGTGTAATCCGGTAATTGCCTCTCCTGCAAATACACGCGTGAGAAAGGAGCTTGCAATAGCAATAATATCAAGAATAGCATGCTTTTTCAGCCAGAGGGTGTACCCGATATGGAGAAGAAAAAACAACGTACTGATAAGGAAAAACCCGATCCCCAGGAAATATGCTACCGACAATCCTAAAGTGGCAAGAATAAAAAAGATAATCATTGCTTCCTGTATCGATAGAGTACCCATTGCAATGGGGCGGAATCGTTTGCGGGGGTGATTTCGATCATAGGGTGCATCAACAAGGTCGTTAAAGACATATGAGGCTGAGGAGAGTGCACAGAAAACAAAAAACCCGTAGGTTGTTGCCAGGAAAAAAACAGGAGTAAACAAATTAGCGGTGAAGATGATTGCTGCGTAGAGGCTCAAATTTTTAATCCATTGATTGACGCGAATGACTTTAATAATGCCTGCTAGTTTATTCATAGCTTCTTCCTACTGTGTTTTTCTTATATTCTTATTGTAATGAAAAAGAATCCTCTTGACAATAGAGTATTCGCATGATATGCTTTGATTCGTTATAGACTTCACGTCATTTAAGGCACTCCGTATCTAGCATTATGCAAGATCCAATTCAAAAAGATAACACCTCTGTGCAAGAGTTGGTAGGAACACCTGCTCCCTACGAGGAAAAAAGACCGGAAGAAACAGATCGAGATGTGCCCACCAAGAAACTATCGGGTATTCTTGATATTGTGGCTGATGGGGGTCATGGGTATTTACGTCCTTCATTTCTTCCCAATGCATCACACGATATTTATATTTCCCAGAGTCAAATCCGGAAATTTTGGCTTCGTCCTGGAGACCAGGTCGCGGGAGTTGGTCGTCCTCCGAAAGAAAACGAACGATATCATGGGCTACTCAAGGTTGAAACGGTAAATGGCGTTCCCGCAGAAGAATCAAAAAGCCGTCCCTGGTTTAACGACTTAACTCCGATCTACCCCAATAAGCACCTGAGACTTGAGACTGATAAAGATACTCTCAGCACTCGGATCATAGACCTGCTTGCTCCTATTGGATTTGGCCAACGGGGGTTAATTGTTTCTCCTCCGAAGGCAGGTAAAACTACCATATTGAAAGAGATAGCCGCTGGTATAACGAGTAATTTTCCGGAAGTACATTTGATGGCAGTTTTGATTGGTGAACGGCCCGAGGAGGTAACTGATATTCAGATGTCAGTGAAGGGTGAGGTGGTATCTTCTAACTTTGATGAAAGTCCGGAGCGGCAGACACGAACTGCAGAAATTGCGCTTGAGCGGGCAAAACGGTTGGTAGAGATGAAAAGAGAAGTGGTGATTTTACTCGATTCTATTACTCGTCTGGCTCGAGCATACAATCTGGTGGTAAATCCTTCAGGAAGAACACTCACGGGAGGATTTGATCCGGCAGCGCTCTATCCGGCAAAACGTTTTCTCGGAGCGGCAAGAAATTGTAAAGACGGGGGAAGCATGACCATTATTGGAACAGCCCTTATTGATACCGGATCACGGATGGATGAGCTTATTTATGAAGAGTTTAAGGGTACCGGCAATATGGAGTTGACGCTTGACCGGCGTCTTCAGGAAAAGCGGATCTTCCCTTCAATTGATATAGAACGATCGGGAACACGCCATGAAGAATTATTGCTGGATAAACAGCAGTTGGCAAGAGTGGTCACTCTTCGGCATATGTTCAGTTTGTTAAATTCAGGAGAAGAAAAGGCCCAAGTACTTCGCGAGCGTTTGCTCAAAACCAAAAACAACAAAGAATTCCTCGAAAGTTTGACGAAAGGCTAATTCTTCTTTCATTTTTTAGTTAATTATTATTTGCCTTCTGGGGAATAGGACTCAAAGCTTTAATCCATATAGTCATGTATCTCTTAATACAGATTGATACATTTATATACTAGTAAGTTACTATATATTGGCGAGAATTGTGACATCAATGATCCAGTTGTATTCACTCTTCTCTGGTTGACAGCATCGGAGCGCTTTGATAGAGTAAACCATCGATGAGTTTTAGACGTCTATTTACTTCCATAACGGCCCGTTTTAACGGGAAAAAATTACATATATTTCTCCACTCTTTTATAGAGGAGATTGTCTTGTTTGTTAGAGATATTTCTTTATACACGCAGCATACATTAAGCGTTTTAGGGAAGTACTTCGAATATTACAAGGGGTATGTGGTTGAGCTCTTAATGGCCAAACGGGGACGGTATCAGAGTTCATTCTTAAACCTTTCAGTGTTTGTTCTTGTTGTTTCAGGGATTCTGGCTGCTCCTCACATCTCATCCTATTATCCGACCCTTGCCCAGGGTGAAGTGCTCTCAAGCGTTGCGCCGCCGAGCGCAACCGTTACGGAGCTCAATTTAGAGCAAATGAGCATGACGACACAAATTAGTGATAAACCCCAAGATCGGGTGCGGGATTATACCGTGAAACCCGGAGACACGCTTTCAAGTATTGCACAAGCACATGACCTGTCAGATGATACGATACGGTGGGCTAATGATTTGAAAGGTTCGAGTCCCATCCTTAAGCCCGGACAGGTGCTGAAAATTCCACCGGTTACCGGAGTAGTCCATAAAGTGAAACGGGGAGAAACCGTTTACTCTATTGCAAAAAAATACAGTACCGATGCGCAAAATATTGTCAATTTCCCCTTTAATGAATATGTTGATTTGGAGACATTTAGTTTGGCAGTTGGTCAAATGTTGATTGTTCCCGGAGGAATCATTGAAGAAGAGCAGGTAGTGCCGGTGCCTCGTCCAACAGCCCCTCAGTATTTGGCAAAACAAAGTCTCGGGAAATTTCTGTTCCCGACATCGGGAACGATTACCCAACAACCGGTCTGGTACCACATGGCGCTTGATATTGCAAACCGTGCAACTCCCGATGTGTACGCTGCTGAGTCGGGAACTGTTGTTCTTGCAACGTGTCTCAATTGGGGCTATGGATGTCATATTATCGTTGATCATGGCAATGGCATTCAAACACTCTATGGGCATCTGAGTAAATACTATGTATCGCTGAATCAGCAAGTGGGAAGAGGTGATGCGTTGGGACACATGGGAAGCACCGGTAAATCTACAGGTCCTCATCTTCATTTTGAAGTACGTCTGGGAGGCAAGGTGGTCAATCCCTGGCCGTATTTAAAGTGAGAGTGGACCTACCGGGAGTCGAACCCGGGACTTACCCATGCGAAGGGTACGGTATACCACTTACCTATAGGCCCATTGTTTGTTTAGTATATCAT
>JACQMD010000148.1 GCA_016203755.1 Candidatus Roizmanbacteria bacterium | reverse complement strand
TAATAGAAAAGCTTTCAATGTTTCTTAATAATCCTCAAGAATTTCATTACCCCGATATTATGAAGAAATTTTCATTTAAGGAGATGACCGAAAAGATAATTGGGGTGTATAGCGGAATTGTTTAAATTCATACACACCCCTTTTATAGTTGTTTGTTTGATGTTATCTATCTCGTCTGAATCCACCACGATCTCCGCCTCTATTAAATCCACCACGTTCTACACGAGGTTTTGCGACGTTGACGACGATTGTTCGACCTTCGACTTCTTTGCCATCCATTTCCATTGCCTTTTGAGCACTTTCTTCGGTAGCAAATGTCACGAATCCGAATCCTTTTGATCGACCTGTATCTCGATCACTGATGACAACTGCGTCTGTTATTTCACCGTATTGGGCGAAAAGTTCGCGAAGCTGATCACTAGTTATTGACCAAGGTAAACTGCCGATAAATAATTTGTTTTTATCCATTTTGTTTGCACCTCCCTTCTATATTGAATTGAATCTATAAAAATACATTGAAGTTCTTATAAAACGATTTAAGCAAGCATTTTAGAAGTGATTTCACGTGTATGCCTAATATTATACATGATATTTGGGAAATAGGTAAGAAATCGGCATAAGTCTGGTGTATACTGATTTTCGATGAATAAGAGAGGGGGTGAGAAAAATTGAAAAATCTTTATATCTTTCTTTTAGTTTCTGCTTTATTACTTGTAGCTCCTGTGTATGCTGATAAACCGGTTCAGGTCGATTCACAAGGCGTAGAAGTCGCATGGCAACAGACGAATTGTACCGATATCCAGTCGGGACTTCTCAAAGATTCCCTTGGAAATACTCTTGTCATGGGATATGACGAGTTCGGATACAATTACCAGGCGCATATGTTCAACGGAACATATGACAGCTCCGACCGCGTACTTGACGGTACATACTGGGGCTCAACTGGTGACTATGTCGATGACAGGCTTTCCATGAAATGGAGCGATGCCTGGCTTGCAAACGTGGACTGCGATGGTGATGGTTTACTTGATCGCGGACTCGTGGACGGCACGGTAAGTGGCACCAGCATGGGCTGGCTCACGAATCAGGTCGTAGGCGAGTATGATACGGTCGACGGTGATCAGCACTACACATACTTTGTGAAGATCGGCTGGGTCGGACCAGGAGGTTCTCTTTGGGGACAGTATGACATACTCCAGGAGAATTATCAGGATCCAACTGGTATGTCACACGTAAAATATGTGACTCCAGGATTTGGTTTGAATGATCACTGGACACAGTGATATTTTACTATTTCATTCAAAAAAGGAAGGAGGTGAAAATAAATGAATATCAAAAAAATTTTAGTAGGAGCAGCTGCAAGTGCAGTAATGCTCGGCATGGCTATTCCGGCATTTGCGGCCGCGGAACATTTGAATTGGGGATCCCAAATAAATGCAGGACAATGTGATAAGGTTGGGAAACCAGTAGTAAATATTGTTCAAAAAGTTGTTAATGATGTTGATTCGGGTCAGGCTGGAAACTACTGGGCTTTTGATAACCTAACAAGAAAAATTCAAGTTTGGGAGACTAATACTGCCGGAGAATACTGTGCCGAAGTTAGTTACCAGGGTGAGTTTGATGGCCAAGCTGGACAAACCAGTCCTGGGAATACCGGAACTTTAGATGGAAGTGAAGACGGTACATTCCAAGGCGGTTACAATGCCACTATAACCGGATCGTTACTCTCAGCTCCTCTTTGGCAAACAAGAGGATCAGTCGGTACAACCGATTACGATTGTGACATAGATGGCAACTGTCCTGGTTATGTAAGTTGGGTAGGTCAATATTTTACTCCTGGATATGGGTTTGCTTATAATTGGTGGGGATGGATTTACCATAACGGTAATAATGTATGGGTAAATTCTGTTGATGGTAATTCAGGAGATGTTCTTTAAGTTTTCCTAACAACTCATCGGTATCGCAATCGGTGAGTTGTTTTTTTTGTTATAGTAAAGAAAAATAAATTGCTTCATATTCTTGCACCAAATAAATACTATTCAAAACTCTATATGCCGTTTTCCCGATTCATTTTAAGAATGGACAGGTTAAGGGAG
>JACQMD010000152.1 GCA_016203755.1 Candidatus Roizmanbacteria bacterium | reverse complement strand
CATCATCAACACTGTGATAGTTGAAATATCCGTGCATAGGACTGTCTACTATACGCAGGTTTGTGAAGAAAATGCAAGGTTACCTACTGGGGAGAACTGAATAGTTACGATTTCCTCTCACTTCGTCAATCATGGCCATTTCTTCCTCAGCAAATTGATTATCTGGATCTTCACCAAAGACAAAATAGGACAATACACGACCGGCGTGGTTGATGATAGTAGGATCGGTAATGCCAGCTGCTAACAATGATTTATGAGCGTTATTCCCCCGACGATTGGGACCGAAGGCATCCTCAGTCAATTGCCTCATTCTCCCTAAAATGAGTGCTGATTCACCCACAGAATATCCTTCTCTCTGTTTTGTGCGAGAAGGTATTGTATGATCGGCGATAAGAGAGCGAACACTGTGATCGACTGTTCCACTCACCATTCTTCGTCGATACCAGATGTCGCTATATGAGTGGTCATACTGTTCAGGATTTTGCGAAAATTCATACAAAAGCACTCCAGCAACCGTCGCAACCACGAGATCATCTCTGAGGAAACGTATTGATTCACGCTGTTCGTATGGTATATCTATTGCTGGGACCGGAATTGGCACATCCTCTGTTCTCCTCATAGTATTCGAACTGTAGTATACCTTTCAGCCTATAATAAATCAACGCCGGAGAGACTGTAGAAATGAATGGATAAGGGTAAGTATGAGAGAAAATAACAGCGCCCACCAGAAGCTGTCAACGGAGAATCCCGCAATAAGGGAATCGACCAATAAAACAATCGCTGCGTTAATAACGAAGGTAAATAATCCTAATGTTACCAGAGTCAGCGGTAAGGTGAAGAAAATAAGAAGCGGCCGAAGAATAGCATTGAGTGCTCCGAGGACTACTGCAACAACGAACGCGGTGAGAAACGAATCAACATGGACTCCCGGAAGGAGATAGACACTGATCCAGACCGCAAGGGTGTTAATGAGAAGATTGAGTAACAGATTCATGGGTTATTAGGTGAATGGGTAATTGGGTAATTGGGTGATTAGGTAAACTTGTAAATAAGTAACCAGTATCCATTTACCCAACCACCTATTTACCTAATCACCTGTCTTCTAAATCCCCAGCGTCAAATTGACTTCTTCCCCGCCCTGTTTTGGCATACCATTCCAATTCACTCGTACTTCTCGTCTCCCGAATGGACTCTGGTAATAAATTTTACCATGTGTTTTTCCATATTCATAGAGCGCTTTGGTAATACGAACATCGTCCAGACAATAGCTTATCAGTTCATCCCACTTCCCTTCTTTGAAATAATTAATCGCCATGAGCCCATGTCCGGATTTTTTGGCGTGCAATGTTTCTTTAGCAAATTCATCAAGTGCAATTCGTCTGCCAATTGCCGTCTTCACATCTTCCAACATATCCAGCACGGGGAATTTTTCTAAGCTGCCAACATAATACGGCTGTAATGCAGGAAGATCAAATCGGGCAACATTAAATCCAACAATAAGCGATGATCGCTCAATCAGACGAAAGAGTTCATCAAATTCATGTTCGCGGAATGCGCGGAACTTGTCGGTTTCGTATGAGTAAACACCAACAACTGACACTCCCAGTTCTTCCGGCTTTCTGTGTTCTGTGTGATGAAAGGCTTTTTGTGTTTCGAGATCTAGTACGATTGGATGACCCATGGGAAGTAAACTATAGCAAGGATCGAGATTATCGTCAATACAACGGTCCAACATCAGCCAAAGGCTGATCGTCCTCTGGACGAAGCTGGACCACTACATAGGTTATTGTAGTGGCGCACCTTGGTGCGCTAGGTATTTTTTGTTTTAATGCTCTCGTGATTTAATGCTTTAATGAGCTTCCTTATCTCCCAATAATTTTTTTCCATTTTATCAATTTCCGGCTCGGGGATGATCCATACATCATCGCGATCTTTAAACAGTCGCAATAACTTTACAAGCTGTTCTCGTGTCGGCAACACGCTTTGTTCAAAATCCTCCTCCAAAACCCCATTGTGAGAGTCTGTGCCATTAAATGGAGGACACGTGGTATTCAGATGTATAAGTTTTGTTTGTAGAGCAAGCTGTTCTGTAACTGCATAAAGTCGGGAAAATAACTCAGCTGCAGGCACATCATCCCATGACGCAAGGGTGTGACTAATATCATTGGTAATATATATGGCTTCTTTTGCAAGCTTTATCATTATTTCCGGACTAATCTGTTGAGACTTTTGAGCATTTTCCCGTCCGGTACTGTCTTTCCAATGGAATGGCACGTTTTTAGGAACTGTTTCAATTAGAAATAAAATAGATCTTTCATCTGCATAGTGGTGTAATTGCTTTGCATGGAGTGATAATGACTCATATGCTTGCCGTTCGTCAACGTTTTGATCCGTCAAAACATGCATGCGCATATTATCGAGATCGAGTCTGGTAAGAAATAGCGATCCGGGGTGAACATTCACATACGTTGCTCCAATTGCCTGTGCAATATCAATGGTCTGAAACATGAGTTCTGCCGACTCTTCTGCAATTGCTCCCCCATATGCAAGATTGGGTTCATACCCATCTTTCAGTACTGCCCAGAAATGTAGACCGAATGGGATTTGTTTTTTTTGCAAATAATCAATGAGTTCGTTATATCGCTCTTTCCAATCCAACCGATACCAGATTTCAAGACAATCCGGCTTTGTGTTTTCGAGTAGCGTTTCCCACTTTTCCGGTCCGCATTTGACACCAATCTTCATAAATATAATCCTAACTTAATCCTAATATATCCGAAT
>JACQMD010000150.1 GCA_016203755.1 Candidatus Roizmanbacteria bacterium | reverse complement strand
GTTTATCCAGTTCTTGAGCCCTTCTTAATGCACCGTCCTCATTGACGGTAATGAATGCATTCAGTGTCGGATTATGTCTTTTTATCCGAGAAAGATAATCTTGAGTCAATTCAACAGCAGAGATTTTCTTTTCCTTAATTTTATTAATCGTTTCTGTAATCATAGGTGAAATGTAGTGGTGTCATGTATGACACCCTCATTATTTAGAGAGCGATAAATCGCTCCACTGCAAAATTACTCCTTTGTAAACACTCCTTTTGTAATCACGTAATCCTCATCTTTCTCCTTCGCGTTTTGCAACACATCTTTTTTGGGTAAGGTGTTTTCGCCCTTCTTCTGTTCCTGAAAACGATTAGCAACGTTTCCCGAAGCATGGAAGGTTGGTTCAACGTTTGCAGTATCGACTTCGTTGAGTTTCTGCATGTAGTCAAGGATTGAGGAGAGTTGTCCGCGGAATTTCTCAATCTCCTTATCTGTTAACGGCAATCGCGCAAGTTTGGCAATATGGCGGATTTCCTGGTCGGTAAGCTGTTTCATGGTGGATTTGAGGCAGTGTATTGCCGTCATTGTACACCAAGCAAGAAGAATCCTCAAGAGAAATACTCCATAGGTTCGTCTTGCCTTGCGTAATTGTGGAAGTACTATGGTATACTATTTCCCAGTTTATCTTTTACACGCTGTTTGTTCATCGCGCCTTTGGAGACTTTCCGAAAAAGGATAGCATTCACCAAACAAGCGTCAAAAGAGTTACGGAATGGAGGTGAATGAAATTATATGAGCAAGAAAGTATTTGTCGGAGGGTTGGCATGGGCCACCACAGATGACAAGCTGCGTGAGTTCTTCTCACAGGCTGGTAAAGTCGTTTCTGCTACCGTTATCACAGATCGCATGAGTGGTCGTTCTAAAGGATTTGGTTTTGTTGAATATGAAACAGAGGAAGAGGCACAAAAAGCAATTACTGAATTGAATGGTAAAGAGCTTGATGGCCGAAAGGTTGCGGTCAATGAGGCTCGTCCAATGGTTCCCCGCGAACAGCGTTTCGGCGGAGGAGGATCATTTGGCGGAGGCCGAAATGATCGAGGTGGTCGACGCGACTCAAGGTAAATTATTTTACCCAAAAAACACCCGCCACTGGCGGGTGTTTTTTTTGGTCATTAATAAATCTCTATATACCGATCAACTTCCCACGCTGTTACGTGCGTGCGAAACACATCCCATTCAGCTCGCTTTGCAGCAAGATAGCGGGAAAATGTCGCGGTATCAAATACTTCTTTTCCAATCACTCCGTTCTCAAACAAATCAAGTGATTCAGCAAGGGTTGATGGCAATTTATCAATATAGTATTGTTTCATTTGCTCATCTGAAAATTCATACACGTCTTCCTCAACAGGTTTTGGAGGGCTTATCTTTTCTTCAATTCCCTTTAGACCCGCGCTTAACATCGCTGCAAAAGTAAGATAGGGATTGCTTGATCCATCAGGGCAGCGAAGTTCAACACGGGTAGCACTATCCCTGCCCTTGGTAATTTCGGGAACACGAATCAATGCGCTTCTATTTTTCCGCGCCCAGCAAATATACACCGGCGCCTCAAATCCCGGAGTTAAACGTTTGTAAGAATTAACAGTTGGCGCTACAATTGCTGCAATATCCCGAACATAACGTAGTTGCCCTCCGACAAACTTATAGGCAATCTCAGAAAGTCCATACGGATCACTCCGTTTGAAAAAGGCATTTTTTCCCTGTTTGAACAGACTCTGATGGACATGCATCCCCGATCCATTTACCCCGTAAATTGGCTTGGGCATGAATGTGGCGTGATAGCCATGACGGGCCGCAATGTATTTTACCGTATATTTGAGCGTCATGGCAGCATCTGCGGTACTGAGTGCATCCGCATAGCGGAAATCAATCTCGTGCTGATTGTGTGCCACTTCATAATGACTCATTTCGACCGTAATACCAATGGTTTTGAGCGAGCGGATAATTTCCCGCTTAATCTCGTAGGTTTCATCCATCGAAAGCACGAAGTAGTCGCCGTTTCCCCGACTATAACGCACAATCTCACCATTCTCATCTTTTTTAAACAGGAAAAATTCAAGTTCAGGCCCGACATTGTACTCGTATCCCAACTTTTTTGCCTTGGCGAGAGCTCGCTTGAGTGTTGTTCGCGGATCTCCCGGGAACGGATCACCATTGGGAAGTGCGATATCACACATAAAACGTGCGACTCCTCCTTTGCCATTCTCACTCCACCAGGGTAAGAGTGCATAGGTTGCCGGATCGGGTCGAAGAATCATATCGCTCTCATGGATTCTGGCAAATCCTTCGATAGATGAGCCGTCAAACCAGACGCCGTGAGTTAAGGCATCTGATAACTGTTCGACTGGCTGTGTCAGACTTTTAACCTGCCCTAAGAAATCGCTGAACTGATATTCGATAAATGCGATAGTATCTTTCTTTGCCCGTTTGAGTACTTCCTCGATAGTCATGGTTTCACCTCCTTTCCATAAAAAAATCTTCCGCCGATCAACTCGTTGATCATTGGAAGACGTCGTTGTCTCCGAATTTTCTGTTACTTTACTATTGAAATAGAGGTGTTGTCAAGTGGTAAATGAGTGTTACGTTAGTATTTTCTCAATCTTAGCAGCCAGGATAAAATCATTGTCGAATAAACCGCCGATTGCGTGAGTCCAGAGTTCAATCGTCACTTTATTGTAATAAATATGAATATCCGGATGATGACCCTCTGACTCAGCAAGCTCAGCAACCTTATTGATAAATACCATCGCTTCTTTAAAATCCTTAAATTTGAACGTGTGGCGGATTTTTTTACCGTCAACCACTTCCCACCGCAACGATAACTGTTGCAGGTACTCATTCACCGCTTTCTCCGATATCGGTTCCACCCCGCCTTCACACGGAACACAGTGTTTACTCGTCAAATCGTCCGTCATAACAAACAGCATACCACATCATCTGAGTCGTTCAACAAGTAGTATAGCCTCTGCAAGTTCTTTAATAGATTTACGCTCCTTCATACTTTCAGATCTGAGAAATGAATACGCTTCCTGTTCGGTAAGGTGTTTCTGTTTCATCAGTATTCCTTTTGCCCGATCGAGTGTTTTCCGGAATTCAAGCGCATCTTTCAGCGCAAGTGTTTCCTCGATAAGCAATGCGTTTTCAATTGCCCCACCAACAAGTTTGCCAATTCCGGTGAGCAAACGAATCTCCTGATTTCCATATGTTCGCGGTTTTTTGTGCTGGATGTTGATAACCCCCACAACTCCTGTTTTATTGACAATGGGTACTGACAAAAATGCCTCAAACCTATCTTCGGGAAGAGATGAAAAATATTTAAACCGCGGGTCCTCTGATGCTCCGCTTGAAAGCGCTACCGCTTTTTGCTCTCGTGCCACCCAGCCGGTAATACCTTCTCCCAGTTGCATTTTAATGCTCCTCAGTTGTGTCTTGTGAGGATTTTTTGACGCCCGTAACACCAGTCCTTTTTTCTCCTGATCAACAACATAGATAAAGCATGAATCGGCAGAGGTTACCTCAGATGCAATGATCACAATCTCGGCAAGCAACTCATCAATCTCAAGTGTATTGAGATGCTGTGCAACCCGATAGAGAAGCGTCAACTCCTGCTGCAACGCCGTTATTGTTGTATTATTATTCATATGTTGAAAGCACTGCTTTTTTCGCCTGTTGCTCCCAAGAATCATCAAGGGCCTGAAGGGTTATCTCATCGTTATATTTATGCTCTAGTGCTTTTGCAATGAACCAATCAGCAATTTCGGGATTTTTCGGAAGGAGCGGCCCATGGAGATAGGATCCAATACTATTTTTGTAGAGTATCCCTTCTGTCCCGTCCTCTCCGTTGTTACCAAATCCCTTTACAACGTGCGCAAATGGCGTTGCACTTTTTCCCAAATACGTCCGTCCGCCGTGATTCTCAAAACCAACCAGTTGTGTATAACCAAATTCAGAGAATGTACTATTGCTCACATCAACGATAATATCGCCAATCAATCTCTTTTCATGTTTTCCCGGATTGACCGTATACATATCAAAAATACCAAGTCCGGGAATTGTTGTTTCATCCGCCGCCTTATAATATTGTCCAAGAAACTGGTACGCTCCACAAATGTATAAACCCGGAATACCATCTTCGATCATTTTTGTTAAACTTTTAACTTTTAACTTTGAACTTTGAACTAAGTCTTCTGAGACGATTTCCTGTTCCTTATCCTGCGCTCCGCCCATAAAGAGAAGGTCTATATCCTTTTCCCATTTGCTTAATGACAAATGGACAACATCCACGTTAATACCCCGCCATTCACACCGCCGTTGCAATACAATGATGTTGCCGTAGTCGCCGTACGTACTCATGAGTTCCGGATACAGCCAACCGATTCGTAATTCGTAATTCGTAATTCGTAATTTTGAATTCATAATAATTTTCTTCCTAAAAGTATCTTCCTCACCTCCAACATCGCCGAATAGGTGGGAAGAATATACAAAGTGCTCTTACTGTTGGTCTTTTTTAAACCGGTAGCAATCGCCTTCTTTAAATCCTCCTCAATAGTTATATTGTTATATTGTTGTATTGGTGTTTTATTTTTTGGAGCTACCGCTTTATACTTTATACTTGATACTTTATACTTGATACGGAGCGCAAGATCCCAAACTCGATCTCCAGAAACAATGATTGAAGAATGATCAACAACCGGTCCAAAATCAACATCCCAAATCCAGCTCACGTCCCGCCCATCGGGGATACGATTATTTAATACTAACAATATCGATCCAACGCCATTCTTTTCGGTTAGCAATTTAATGTTCTGATTAAATCCCGTCGGGTTTTTAGAAAGAAGTATGACAGCTCGCTTTTCTTCTCCCTGTTGATTGGTCAGTTTAATCTCTTCCATCCGCCCAAATGCCGGAATAAATGAGTGTAAAAGTTCTTCATCCGGGTTGATTCCAATAGAGTCGACCGCAAGAAGAGCTGCAGCTGCATTGTATTTGTTGTGCACCCCCTCAATTGATACATGTATATGGTTAATAACATGGTCAAGTGG
>JACQMD010000149.1 GCA_016203755.1 Candidatus Roizmanbacteria bacterium | reverse complement strand
TATGTGGGGTATCAGGCGAATCAACAGACTGTCGATATACCCATTGTCCAACCAACACAACTCTCTACTCCTTCACCAATACTGGATGAAACAGCAGGATGGAAAACATATACCAATTCAGAAATAGGATTCACACTCCAATATCCTATGCCCTCAACAATCACTACCTGTCAACTAGATAATGATGATTATCCTAAAATAATCCAGGAGCATGGCTTGACTAGAATTTATGTAACTCCGGGAGATCCATGCTCCTCCTTATTTCTTGTTTCTCTAATTCCAAATCCCTCTAATCTGGATCCTTTAGATTTTTTTAAATCAAAGTTTGATATAACAAATTGCAAGCAACAATCTTCTAACAATTCTTTATTATGTAGTAAAGAGGAATTCACCGCCCCTATTACCAATGAGATTCTTACCAGTGAATATGAGGTTACGAATCGAATAATAGATCGAAAAGACGGAATATATGTTAAAACAATCCGAACTCTTGGAGAAAGTGCCGATTATGTCTACATTACTGGAAGCAAAGGAGTGATGATAGAGATAATTATTGTCCCTGCAACTTTCACTGACAAAATTCTCTCCACGTTCAGGTTTGTGGAGGAGGGAGAAGAGATTGCTGATTGGACCAAATACACGAATGCTCAATACTCCTTTTCTTTGCAACATCCTCCTTCATGGCAAGTTAGCTTGGGCAACAAGCATGCACCCTCGATGCCGGCAGCAATGATAAATCTGCAAAGTAAAACAGGTAGTTTCGATATGAGTATTATTCCCGGGAATAATGATTTGAAAAAAGATTTAAAAGAAGAAGTGACGTATTTTATACAAAGCTATCTTGGTGATGTCGATCTGACGTACAAAGATACAACGATAAATAATCTGCCGGCTGTAGAAGGTGCATATGTACAATCAGCGATGGGTTCAGAAACAAAGATAATAGTTATAGCGGTTGAAAAAGACGATACTATTTTTTTCTTTCACTATCAACAATCAGCAGATACGACCCGATCAGATTTGTATAATCAAATCCTCAGCTCCTTCCAATTCACCGAATAAACAGGCGCGCCAAGGGCGCGCAGCTACAAATCACCCATAAACATATGCCAAGGACGAGCCTTGCAACTCCAATATTTGTAAAAACCATGGAATTTTTACCGTTTCGGGGATTGTTTACGGGCGCGGGCGCGACCGCCAAGTCCTACTTTCCGTCGTTCTCTTACTCGTGCATCACGAGTAAGAAATTTGTGTTTTTTAAGAATCGTGTGATATTTCTCACGATCAGCTTCATCAAGCGCTCTGGAAATTCCGTGCACAAACGCTTCCAGTTGTCCGTGCGGGCCGCCGCCGCGAATCACCGCGGTTACCACAAACGAAGATAGTGTATTGGTGGCTTTCAATGGCGCTTCGTAAACACGGGCCCGAATTTCCCCTGGAAAGTATTGTTCGACTGCTTTATCATTCACGACTATTTCTCCCTTTTTCATATTCCGTCCACCAATGGTTACCTCCTTTTTACTTGCAACTGGATACATCCGTATGTGTGCGGTTGCTTCCCGACGTCTACCCACTCCTTCATAGTAGGTTAACTTGGATAGATGTTTTGTTTGATTTTTACTTGTTTGTTCCATATATAGGTTATTTATTTTTTCTTCTGCACAACCGGTGTCTCAACTGTTTTTCCGTTGAATTGTTCACCATATGGATTATCAGCACCTGCAAAAACATACAATCGTGCGAGCCATCGGCTACGCAGTTTATTTTTTGGCAACATCCCTGCTACTGCATGATAAACCACTTGTCCGGGTTTACGCGCGCGAAGACTTCCGAGTGTTTCAGTCTTGAGTCCTCCCGGGTAACCTGAATAACGGGTATAGAGTTTTTTCTCCTCTTTAGCCCCGGTTACGGCAACGTCAGCAGCGTTGATAACAACAACATAATCACCACAATCAAGATGAGAAACAAAATAGGGCTTATGCTTACCGCGAAGAAGTTGCGCAATAGTTACTGCTGTTCGGCCAAGTGTTTTATTCTTGACGTTAACGAGATGCCACGTTCGTTGGACGGCGCTTTGTTTGGTTGGTTCCGTTTTCATGGGTAGATTTCTCCTTTTCTTCCCGCAGTTGCAATAATACCTGTTTACTCATATCTCCTCGTTGAGTACCAAGTGTCTGTACAGAAATTACTCGTCCCCCCTTTTGCGCAAGCCTCATAATTTGTTCTGCCTTTGCTTTCGATGTCGTTAGTTTTTTCTGTGTGTTGAGAGTACGAATTAAATTTTTCACCAGTGCTTTTCTATATGCGCTTCCTCGACCTGTTTTTCTCATGAACTAATAGCCACTCCTTTTTCTGCCAATTTTTTCTCGATAAGCGCTATAGATTTTGCGCCTAAGTTTCGCACTTTCTCGAGATCTGCACGGCTTTTCCCTTGAAAATCAGCAATCACTTTATATCCACCCTTTTTGAGTGCATTAGTTACTCGTACAGAAAGATCCAACTCTTCAACAGAGCTTTGTAATACATTCGATGAGAGTGTTGACTGTTTTGCTATTTCGACTACTTTTTCTTTCGGGTTGTATACATGATCAAAATAGGTGACGAGTGTTTTTGCCGCTTCATGGAGGGCTTCTTCCGGATCAATGGCGCCATCCGACCAAATCTCCAGAATCAGTTTGTCATAATTGGTTGCACGGCCAACGCGTGTCTCTTCAACGTTAAAATTGACTCTCCGAATAGGTGAGAAAAAACTGTCAACCGGAATCACACCAATTTCACTAACCGTTCGTTCTTCGGAAGGCACATATCCAACACCATGTTCAACCCACAGAGTTACCTCAATAGTTGCCTGTTTTGTAGCGAGAGAACCTAAATATTCTTCAGGGTTTGCGATGGTAACGCCAGCTGGAAGTGTAATATCTTTTGCACGAATCTCACCGGGACCATTTTTACTCAGTGACAATTTTACCTCTTCTTCCCCTTCTACATAAAAATGGATCTTTTTCAAGTTGAGAATGAATTCAACAATATCTTCCCGAAGTCCTTCCAATGTGGAAAATTGATGTCGAACTCCTTTAATCTTAACTTTACTTATTGCCGCGCCAGTCAGGAATGTCAGGAGGACTCTCCGCAAACTATTCCCCATGGTATGTCCAAATCCCTGGGGTAAGGGTTCGATGACAAATTGACCGAATTCTTTTGTTTTTTTCGAAACGACTATTTTAAAAAATGGGTCGTTCATACGATTATCGTGAATAATATTCAACAATTA
>JACQMD010000147.1 GCA_016203755.1 Candidatus Roizmanbacteria bacterium | reverse complement strand
TTTGTTATAGAAAACTTTTGTGCAATCACGATCACACCTGGTTCATCACCATCTGGCCTAATGGTAACTATTTTTCCGCCAATGGTCTTAACCTCAACAGTTCCTTCATATACGCCAACTGTTGAAAGATTGTTATCTTTGTTATAGCTTACCCAAAAATGAGTACCCCGAACGCCAGCGACTACGTTTGGCGTATGTACTTGAAGGGAGCCGGTGTAAACTCCACGCTCGACATTGAGTTCCACCTCTCCTAATCTTAATTTAATCTCAGTGCTCGTTTTTCGTTCCTTGGCCGCCTGTTCCAACCCTTCTTCACTGATGGTAATTTCAGTAAATGACAGTAATTCTACGATTCCTTTCCCCTCAATAGTAAGCAGTACGCTGGAATCCATACCTGTAAAAATTGTTGATCCAGGCGGAATTTTTGTCCCCTCCCCAAAAGGTTCCCAGTCCCATCCGTCAGGTCGTTTGATCATGACGTCTCCTTCGATGAAATCAGCGGTGTAAGGGGAGTCTGGAAACCGTTTTGCATTTATCAAACGCTCACTAAGATTACTTTCCCGCAGTTTTGGTTTCCGTTCCAAAATGTCCTTTGGATCCACCCCGTATTGCCATAACGCTTCGTCATTTAGTTTATTTTCAAGCTCCTTCTCTTTTCTCATTTTCTCTTCTTCTGCTATCTCGGCCCGGTCCCCCCCAAAGAGTACCTCATCTGCAAAACCACTCATATGATAGGCAAATTCCTCCATCATCATGCCGGTGGTGACTGCCTGAAACCACTCGCCAATAAAAACAGGAATCGTATCACCCATCCATGGTTTAAAGTCGTTTGGCTTCTCCGTAGATTGCCCATTTTGAGATTGCGGTGACTGAGTAAGTGAGGCTTCTGAAGGTTGGTTGGGAGAGTCAGATGGTTGATTGATGGGTTGGAGAATGCTTTGTTGCTCTTCTAAGCAGGCAAAATACGCTGCCTTGGCTATATCATTACACCGATACTCTTCATCAAAGCAGGCACTTATACATTGATCTATAGTATAACCAGAACACCCTTCAACACAGACTTTATGGATCTGACCGCATTGGTATTCGGCTTCATGCCTTTGCTCTAGACAATCTATAGGGACATTAGAATCCTGGGTATATGAATAGTTAGGAAAGCTAAAGGAAACCAAGAGGGCTATTACGGGCAGGAGGATATATGTTTTCACTTTCATATTTATTTCATCCCCGCAGTAAACAGAGCAAGCACTGAGAATGTTGCAAAGAGTGCAACTGCCATACTAAACACATTCAGCCCGATAGCGATAAAAGAAAGATAACGGGTTGTCATAAAGGGACGGGCGGTCAATTTCTTCTTTCCAACTCTTCCCTCATAACCGATGGGAATGGTGATGGTTTTCTCGGGAGATTTCAATGACCCGATTGCTAATACTAAACCGGGGATTGAGAAAAGGAAACTGAAAATACCCGTTATCGCAAAGAGAAATGAGAGTATTCCCAGAATGTAGGCAATCACTAATTTGTTCACTTCTTTAAGCGTATACAAAATGAGAAACTATGTCAAGGGAAGCGTGATGTGATCAGCTTGACTTTTCTCCCCTCCCCTTGCTATGCTGATATCCAGCGTGAGAAAATGTATCCTATCCATCGCTGTTCTTTTTTCAGTTTTTTTGACTGCGTCGATATTCTTTTCTCCAAAAGCTGATGCGCAGATAGATGTTCAGTATTGCCAAAATGAATATAATGCGCGCCGAAGCGCGTGCATAGCAGACGATAATAAATGCAGTACAGACTGCGGTGAAAATCAGGCCTGTTGGGACGCGTGCAACAAAGAACATAATGCCTGCGACGAGGTGGCAGTTGCATGGCAAAAGGAGTGCTTGGGCCTGAATACAAATGATCAAGAAATGCCCATGGAAGACTTGCAGCCCGAATCTGTGGTATCGAAATCTCCGCCACAGTCGCCTACAACGCAGAACGTGCAGGATGTACAGCAGGGGAAACAGCGGGAGGATAAAGAGGAACAAACAAATACAGATTGTCAGGAAGCATTTGATAATGAATCTTATTTTTGTCTGAGAGAGTATTCTGCATGCAATAGTTCTTGTGTAGATAAAGGAAGGGCTGCTGCGAACCTAACGGTGGATGGAGGTAAAGTCACCAGTGAGTGTCTGAAAAATGTTTGTGATCCTGCATCTGAAGCGTGCAGTGCTAAGGCTGATGCAAACTTTAGAGCCTGTCAGGATGCAGGGGGACCTGGAGAAGATTCCTCAAAAGAATCCGAACCATTTTTACATCTGCCGGTATTTATCGGTGAATGGTATGATCTTGCCGTAGCAGTATCCGGGCTTCCTTCCATCATCCACCTCATGTCTGACGACCACTTTTTTGACCTGTCAAATGAAGCGCGTCAACGAAAAGAAGAACGTGAGAAGCTTAAACGTTTTAGAGACACGGTATTTCCGCTCGGAAAAGAATTAGTAAGAGAAGAAATAACCAAAGTAAACAAACTTTTGCAGGAGCTCGAAGCTGAAAAGGCGGCATCCCCTTTTATAATTTTAGAAGGTGAGGGTGCGGAATACAAAAAACCAGCAGAAAATGAATTTGCACCCCTGACACCGAATCTTATTCCTAATGGCGGAACGCTACAAACATCCGGCCGTGTTCTCATTGCAGGCCGTTCCTATGTTATTGAGCTTACTCCCTATGGCTTTGAGGGTGTTCCAGGATTCCTTGGGCCCAAAGCGGTTGTTGAATTTGATGGTGAACATTTCATCCTTAAAAGAGGAGTCATGAAGATTCACCATGAACGTTATAGGGGAGTTTTTGAGATAGAAACGGTAGAGACTCGAATAAAACCATTCGGGACAGCATTTGTCGTGGCACAAAACGAGAAAGACCATGAGACGTACGTCGTTGTTTTCGACGGTTCAGTAGAAGTAACGGGACTGAGAAGTGGTCGGACTGCGGTCGTTTCTGCCACTGGCGACCAACAGGGAGTGTTAGGAGTCGGGCAAAGAATCTCTCCGGTGAAACTGACAATGTTCGGGGTGCCCGTCCTGGCAATTCTTGGCGGAATGTTCTGGTTTATGAAAAGAAGAAAGGTCATTACCAAGTCTTCACGGAAAAAACGCACATGAGCTCAACACAATTCTGGGTCGGCATGCTGGTACCTCCCCTTGTCAAGTGGGCAAGTCCTCGGTTGAAAAAATTTTTCAAACTTGAGGAGTTTGATACGAAAACCCGATCAAGAATTACTACTAAACAGTATCCATCTTATTATGCATTTTTTTATGCACTTTGGATACTTTCCCTCCTTTCAACAGGTATTATCGGACTATTTCTTATCATGATATATGTTCCCGAAATTATTCCGGGTACAAGTTACACAGTCTCCCTATGGTTAGGCTTAGTTAATATGATTGGAATATGGTTCATTGCCGGAGCATTGCTCGATAGTATTTACTGGCTGATATCTCCTCCAAACTTCCGCGACTATGTTTTGCTTCGTCAATTAAAAGAAGGATGGGGCTATGATATCAAACAGCAAATTATCACACTGGTAAAAATTGGTGTTGTGTACTATCTTGTCATGCTTCCCCTGATACTCTTTCTTCTGTTTATGTGATGACTCTTGCATTGACTCTTCTATTTATGCTACTCTCAATATAGCTTACTATGCCTGCCCAAAAAAACAAGGACGACCCAATAAATCAAAAGATTCCCACCGAGAAAGACGTTCCATTTTTTGAGAAACTGCGGGCGATAAAAAAGAAATGGTTGTTCATCGCAGGAGGCGTGTTGCTGTTACTTCTTGTTGGTATCATGGCCAACACATCTTCCAAAACTTCTTCTGACAACTTTCTTCCTTCAGAACCGCCGGAGGGGGAATCAATTGTCAGCGGGATTATTTCTGATGAACAAGGTAATCCGGTGGACGGAGCACGGGTCGTGAGCAAAAACCATATGGTTGCAACCGCTCCGGACGGAAGCTTTGCCATACCGGCAGAGAACGATGAAAATCTTACGGTTTCGGCATTTGGGTATGAAAGCACGACCGTATCCGCATCCAATCCTGACGTGCGACTAACCACACTTGCCGGAGGAACGGTGCGTATCTCAGTGATCGATACGGATAGAAACCCATTGGAAGACTCGCTGGTCGTGCGTCTCGATCCAAACACGGGAGCGCCGGTTTCAGAAGCGATTACCGATCAGTATGGCAGCGTCTTTTTTGCCGATATTCCTTCGGGGCAGGCGGCATTTATTGTGCTTCGTCCGGGATACGGTTTCGGATGGACAGAGCTTGCAGTAGCTCCCAGCTCAACAGAACAGCACGTTATCGTACTGCCGGAAATATCTGAGGGAAAGGAGCTCTCATCATCATCTGATTGGTGGCCTATTAAACCAATCTATGCTCAGGAGAGAGATGGCCTATCCTGGAGCGTCGATAAGGATTCTGACACCTCTTCGTACATTCAGGTTATTCGTGACAATGA
>JACQMD010000145.1 GCA_016203755.1 Candidatus Roizmanbacteria bacterium | reverse complement strand
AGAGGGAGAAGTGGTAGAATAAGTATAAAGTATAATGTATTAAGTATTAAGTATAGCGCGGGATCGCGCTTTTTTTGTAAAATAGATAACCTATGGCATCACAAAAAGATTTCTACGAAATATTAGGCGTATCAAAAAACGCAACAGCTGAAGAGCTTAAAAAAGCATATCGTCAACAGGCCCTCGCGTGGCATCCCGATAAACACGCAGGAGATAGTAAAAAAGAGGCAGAGCAGCAATTTAAGGAAATCAATCAAGCGTATGAAGTTCTTCGTGATCCACAGAAACGGCAAACATACGATCAAATGGGACATGCCGCGTTTTCCCAGGGTGGAACAGCCGGATTTGGTCGGCAGGGTCCGTTTGGAGGAGGGTTTCAACAGGGACCATTTACCTATACCTATTCATCGGGTGGCAATGTCAACTTCGAAGATATTTTTGGAGGAAGTGCAGACCCGTTTGATATCTTCGAACAGTTTTTCGGTGGCACATCCCCGTTTGGCAGTAGACGTCAACAGAAACCTGTCTACGCTATAACGATTGATTTCATGGAGGCAGTCCGGGGAGTTGAGAAAACAGTATCAATTGGCGGGACTAAGCGGACGATTAAAATCCCATCCGGTATAGATGATCGTACGCGCATCCGGTTCTCAGACTTTGATATTTTAGTGACTGTCCGGCCACATGATACATTTAAACGCCAGGGACAGGATATTGTGATTGAGCAACCTGTTTCATTTGTAACAGCAGCCATCGGCGGGACAGTTGAAGTTCCAACAATAGAGGGAGACTTTACGTTAACCATTCGTTCCGGAACACAACCTGGTACGCTGGTTCGTCTTCGCGGGAAAGGGGTACCGTATCCACGAAGCAGCAATCGTGGAGATCAATATGTTCGATTGCGTATCGAGGTTCCTACCCATCTCTCGAGGCGTCAGAAAGAATTATTGAAGGAATTTGAGGAGAGTTAGGTGATTTGTGTGGTATTATGTGAACGACAATATGAAATTATTCAAGAAAAAAGCAATTCCGGTTGTTTTAAAAGATTCCGATAAAATCAGGAATGTTATTGTTCAGGTTGACATGAAAAAGGGACATACTATGGTAATGAGTGGTTTTACTGCATGGGAAAACCTGGCACTTATTATGGAAGCGCTTGCAGTGACCGCCGAGCAGTGTGTTCATGAGGGGATGGATAGAAAAGAAGTATATCAGGAGATTACTGATTATCTTATGGAAGTAATGCCGAGTTATACCATCAAACAAGAGTCGGTAAATTGAATCAGCCAACGGGTTTATTCAAAATTGACAATTGCTTTTGCTGTGGTAAAATAGAATAAGTCTCGATAGGTATTTATGGAAAGAGGTGGGAATTGCCCGCCTTTTTTGTTATAATACAGAATATATGCCAGCAATAGTAAGAACTGAATTTGCATTAGCATTAAATCAAGTTGCCACCGAACGGGGGATAGATGTTACTGTGGTCATCGAAACAATTAAAAGTGCAATTTTGGCTGCATATTATAAGGATTACGGTTTGGAGAGGGTAGAAGAGGAAGGACAGAAAGAGTTTGTGGTAGAAATTGATGCGAACACCGGTGAGGCAAAAGTTCTCAAAGATGGAAAAGATGTAACCCCGCCTGGTTTCGGGCGAATTGCTGCTCAAACTGCAAAGCAGGTCATTTTACAAAAGATACGGGAGGCAGAGAAAAATGCGATACTTTCTGATTACGCTTCACGTGTGGGTACCATAGTAAGTGGTATGATTCTACGTTTTGATGGACCGGCAATTATTGTGGATATCGGACGGGCACAGGGAGTGATGCCGCCTCCCGAGCAGGTCCGGACGGAACAATATCGGGTCAATCAACGGCTGACCTTTTATATTAAAGAAATACGCGATGGAAGGCGTGGAAGTGAGATTGTGCTTTCGCGGGGGGATGCGCGACTCGTTGCGGGACTTTTCCAGCGTGAAGTACCGGAAGTTGCGAATAAAAGTGTTGAAATGAGAGTAATTGCACGAGAGGCAGGAAGTCGTACCAAGATTGCGGTTGCCTCGACGCAGCCCGGTGTTGATCCAGTTGGATCATGTGTTGGACAGAAGGGGGTCCGCGTACAGGCAGTTATTAATGAATTAGGTCAGGATGAGAAGATTGATGTTATTCAATGGAGTGATAATCAGGTGCAGTTTATTACATCAGCACTTGCTCCTGCAAAAGATCTCACCGTTACCATAAACGAAAAGGAGAAACAGGCATTAGTCATGATTCCCGAGGAGTATCTTTCGCTTGCCATTGGTCGCAATGGACAAAATGTTCGACTTGCTTCAAAATTGACCGGATATACGATAGATATTCGTCAAAAGGGAATGCCGCTTGAAGAAGACGGCACCATAAAAAAGACACAGAAAAAAACAGAAACAAACATATTTTCCACCCTCGGCGTTTCTAAAACAATCATGAGTACTCTTTCTGAACAATTCAAATCAATTGAGGGTTTGACAAAAGCAACTGATAAGGAGATTCTGGCAATTCCCGGTGTCGGGAAAAAAACGCTGGCGACTATTAAGACAGCACTTGAAAAAAAGCATGGAGCATGAATATGAGAGTGTACGGAAGGAGACAATACTATGGTAAAAAAAGCAGCTTCAGAAAAGCAATCATTTTCTCTCAAATCCCCGGTAGTTGCTGTGTTGGGACACGTTGATCACGGAAAAACCACTCTTCTTGATACGATTCGAAAATCACGGATAGCAAGTGGCGAGTCGGGTGCAATCACCCAGCATATTGGAGCCTACCAGGTACCAGTTGAAGGAAAGAAGATAACCTTTATTGATACTCCTGGCCACGAAGCATTTATGAACCTTCGTACCCGCGGGGCGAAGGTGGCCGATATTGCCCTTCTGGTTATCGATGCGGTGGAGTCCGTTAAGCCACAGACTATTGAGTCAATCAAACTGATAAAACAAGCAGGAATTCCCATGATTGTTGCTATTAACAAAATTGATTTACCAACCGCTCAACCCAAAAAAGTGACAAAAGATTTGCTTCGGTATGATGTCATTGTTGAAGAACACGGGGGAAATATTGCAACCGTTCCAATTTCGGCAAAAACCGGCAAAGGTGTTACTGATTTACTTAGTACAATAATACTTGTTGCGGAACTGAAAAAACTTACCACGATACCATACGCCCCGTTTGAAGGCGTAGTCATCGAATCAAAGAAAGATAAAACCCGTGGTAACGTGGCTACTGTTCTGGTACAAAAAGGAAATCTTCTGAGAGGAGATAAGATATTTACTAACCAGGAATCATTTAAGATTCGTGCGCTTTTTAATGATCGGGGAACTACCGTTACTGAAGCAACACCCGGAATGCCGGTTGAGGTACTCGGTTTTCCTTCTCTTCCATCAGTTGGAAGTATTATTGCAACTGGAAGCGGAGTCGCTTCGCCTGATGCGATTATCCCGGTTTCGGGCAGGAATACAACGCGCGGGGAAAGCGTTTTATCCATACTACTCAAAGCCGATACGCAAGGATCGCTTGAGGCAATTAGCGCAGGGTTACCAGCAGGTGTTCTCGTTGTCTCTGCAGAACTGGGAGATATCAGCGAAGGCGATGTAGCATACGCCAAAATTGCAGGGTTGGTGATTATCGGATTTCAGGTAGGATTTACGTTACGAGTGAAAAAACTGGCAGAAGATGAAGGAGTGCGGATTCGAACATATACGGTTATTTATCAATTATTTGAGGAAATTGCAGAAGTTATTGAAATCCTCAAACGCGGGCCACAAAAAAAGATCATTGGTGAGGCTAAAATCCTCCAAGAGTTTGCTGCAACCGGCGGAAAAGTCGCGGGGTGCCAGGTAGTTG
This sequence comes from Candidatus Roizmanbacteria bacterium, assembly GCA_016203755.1. Taxonomy (GTDB): domain Bacteria; phylum Patescibacteriota; class Microgenomatia; family 2-01-FULL-40-14; genus JACQMD01. The sequence goes on along the minus strand of JACQMD010000145.1, from coordinate 11,672 downwards.
AAGGAAGGATAGCAAAAGGAGATAAAGTAGTGATAATAAGAAATGGAGAGGAGATAGGAAACGCACGGATAAAGTCAGTACGTCAACAAAAGGAAGAAGTAACAAAAGTAGAGAAAGGAAAAATATGCGGAGTACAGTTTGCGGGAGACGTTGACTTTCGTATTGGCGATATGATACAATCTTATACAGTTTATGAACTCTAGTGATATTTTTCAAATCAGAAGCATACTGCAAAGTGCACAAAGTATCCTTTTAGCTATTCCCAAAGGGGCAGATGAGGATGTGGTTGCTGCTTCCCTGGCTCTGTATTTAACATTGGCTAAAATGCGAAAACAGGTTACTGTTGTTTCCCCCGATGAGGTAAAAGTTGAGAAAGCTCATTTATTTGCTATTGACAAGATTACCAAGCAACTTGCCGGAGGTAATAACCTTGTTGTTTCGCTTCCCTATGAAGAAGGTTCTATTGAAAAGGTTAGCTATCATATTGAGAATAACCGTTTTAATTTAGTGATTGAACCACGGGGTGAGAAGCTCAATTTTAACCCTGATCAGATTCAATACAATTACGGAAAAGGAGAATATGATTTTGTGTTAACATTAGGAGTAGCTGATTTATCATCGTTAGGGACTCTTTTTACCAATCACAAAAATATTTTTTCAGGCAAGCCCGTTATTAACATTGACAAAGTTGAAACAAACAGCCGATTTGGCCGAATTAATATTATCTCACCCGTCCCTGTTTCACAAACAGTGACTATGCTTATTAAATCACTTCGATTGCCACTTGATCAGGACCCAGCTTCCAATCTCTATACGGGTATGATGAGTGTACAGGGGAATATTTCACTGGCAACGGCAGATCCTGATACATTGGAGACACTTGCGTATTTGCGACGGGCAAATGCACAGTTACTCAACGGATCATCTCAACCAAACAAATCAGCACAGCAAGTCGTACCAGCACAGCAAGCCACAACGTGGCCAAATGACTTTTCTCCCGTAAGTAATGGTGTTACACCAAATGCAGGTGCTTTAGAGGAGACTCCGGAAGACTGGTTGAAACCGAAGATATTTACAACAGACAAGCAACCTACAGAGCTATAAACAATGAAGAAAACTCCACCGACTCAATCCAGTAAAAAACAGATAATTGATGATTATGGGGTAAAAAGGGGAGATACAGGGTCTCCTGAGGTACAGATTGCTCTTTTGACCTCACGGATTCAAAATCTCTCTACACATCTTGAACAAAATAAAAAAGATAACCATTCACGAAGAGGACTTTTAGGCTTGATCTCGAAACGGAGACGACTCCTCATCTACCTTCAAGATAAGGATGTAAAGCGCTACGGCGTTTTGATCAAAAAGTTGGGCCTGAAAAAGTAATATACTTTGAAACACACATCATCAATCGATATAGCAGGGCGAACGTTTACCATTGAGGTTGGACGTCTTGCCCAGCAGGCAGACAGTGCCGTGTTGGTTTCATATGGTGAAACTGTTGTGCTGGCGACGGTAGTTTCGAGCAAAAAGGAAAGTTCACTGTCATACTTTCCACTCACCGTTGAATATGCAGAGAAACTGTATTCCGGAGGTCGGATAAAAGGTTCACGATGGGTAAAGCGTGAAGGAAGACCTTCTGATGATGTTATCCTGACGGCACGACTGATTGACCGTTCTATTCGTCCACTGTTTCCAAAATCCTACCATCATGAAGTGCAAGTGATTGTAACAGTGCTTTCTATCGATAAAGAAAACAATCCGGATATTGTCGGGTTGCTTGCAGCATCATATGCTCTTTCATTTTCCTCAGTTCCCTGGAATGGACCGATTGCATCAGCACGGATGGGAAGCGTCGCAGGAGAACTTGTGGTAAATCCAACGAGTGCACAGATCGCGCAATCAGATCTTGATTTAATAGTTTCGGCAAGTGATAAGAAAGTAATTATGCTTGAGGCGGGAGCAAAAGAGTTTCCTGATGATGCTATGGAGCGTGCAATCCAGAAGGCACAGACAGAAATTACTGCAATTATTTCCCATATTAATGAGGAAACGCGTAAGGTTGGAAAAGAAAAACAAAAAACTCCTTCTGTCGTAGAATCATCATTTATTGCAAAGCTTACCAAATCAGATAAAACTGAAATAATAACGTTAATGACAGCCGCTGCCAGTAAGGAAAAGAAAGCAGAAGAACAATTGCAGGATTTGAAGACGAAACTCATTGAGAAACATACAGAAAATTATACAGAAGACGATATACTTACGACGATGGATAGTATTTTCAATAATCATGTTCGTCATGAAATACTGACGAAACAAAAACGCATTGACGGGAGAGGACTTACCGATATCCGTCCCCTCACCATTGAAGTCGGTGTATTACCGCGCACCCATGGTTCTGCATTGTTTCAACGGGGAGAAACTCAGGCACTGACGATAACAACGCTCGGTTCGCCTTCAATGGAGCAGTGGCTGGAATCTCCCGAAGGTGAAGAGACAAAGCGATATCTTCATCATTATAATATGCCTCCTTTTTCCGTGGGAGAAACTGGTCGCGTGGGATGGCCATCCCGACGTGAAATTGGTCACGGCGCGCTTGCTGAAAGAGCCCTGGTTCCGGTATTGCCCTCAGCATCAGAGTTTCCGTATACCATTCAAGTAGTTTCCGAGGTTCTTTCTTCCAACGGATCAACCTCAATGGCATCAACGTGCGGTTCAACGCTTTCACTCATGGATGCGGGTGTACCCATTAAAGAACTCGTTGCCGGCATCTCGATCGGATTAGTTGAAGAAAAAGATACCTACGCACTGCTCACCGATATCATGGGTGTGGAGGATTTTAATGGTGATATGGATTTTAAAGTAGCAGGCACGAAAAATGGTATTACCGCAATTCAACTTGATGTGAAAAGCAATGGATTGACAGCGGCGATGATACAAAAAACTCTCGTCCAGGCAAAAGAAGCACGACGTATCATTTTGGAGCGAATGATGTCTATCATACCGGTGCCCCGCCCTGCAGTTTCTCCATTTGCACCAAAAATAGAGACAGTACAGATTCCTGTTGAGAAAATTGGTGAAGTGATTGGCCCCGGCGGAAAAATTATTCGAAGTATCATCGCCGCAACGGGTTGCGATGTAAACGTAGAAGATGATGGTGTCGTGACTGTTGCCGGAACAGAGAAAGATAAAGTGCAACACGCAGTATCATGGATAAAAAATATTGTCCGGGAAGTAAAAGCTGGTGAAGAGTTCAATGGAGTAGTAAAGCGTATTCTCCCGTTTGGTGCTTTTGTTGAAGTTCTTCCGGGGAAAGAAGGTTTAGTACATCTGTCGAAAATGAGTACGGGGTTTGTTAAAACTCCCGAAGATGTTGTTGCAATTGGTCAGCAGGTCACGGTGCGGGTAGTTGAAATTGATGATCAGGGACGGATAAACCTGTCTATGTTGTCAGAACAGGAAGATGCTGCAAAACGAATGAATAGAACAGGCGAATCTCAACGTCGACCGTATAACCGGCCATACCGCCATCCGCATTTACAACGAGACCAATAGTATTGACAATTAGTCATAAACGTACTCATAATAACGGTGATGGATACTACTACTTCTACTTCCGCCTCAGTTGGCAGAATTACCATTCTTGAAGAAAAAATACGAACGAGTGCTATTCCGGCAGATCTACGTGAGAAAGTACTCCAAATAGTACAGCAACTTCAGTTATCTTCTACTTCGGAAGCGACAATGGTGAATTGGGATCAGGCAGAAAAATACATCAATTTGGTTGTCCGTTTACCCTGGAGTACGATCACCACTGATAATCTTGATTTGGTTCGTACGAAAGCATTATTTGATAAGAATCATTACGGTATGAATCAGATTAAGGAGCGAATTATCGAATATCTTGCCGTCCTTAAGTTACAAAAACAACAGAATACTCCTTCTTCGGTACGTTCTCCTCGGGCACCGATTCTTTGTTTTGTCGGCCTGGTTGGAACAGGGAAGACGACGCTTGCGTATTCCATTGCAGAGGCGATGGGGAGAAAATTTATTCGTATTCCTTTTGGCGGCATGGGTTCGCCCCTTGATCTTCGTGGTCAATCGCGCGTCCATCCCGATGCTGAGCCCGGGCAGGTTATTAAGGCTCTCGTTCGGGCCCAGTCACGCAATCCCGTTGTTCTTCTTGATGAAGTTGATCGTGTCGCTGAGACAGCCCGTGCGGATATTATGGGAGTACTGGTGGAGCTACTGGACCCTGAACAAAATTTTGCATTTACCGATCATTATCTGGACTATCCATTTGATCTTTCTCAGGTACTTTTTGTAGCAACCGCGAACAATACCAGGCATATTGCGACAGCGGTACTTGATCGACTTGAGCCCATTCAGATGCCATCGTATACTGATGAAGAAAAAATCGTAATAGGACGGGATTATGTGTTTCCCAAAGAAATCAATAACTGCGGTTTGACAGTCCAGCAGCTAACTATTGATGAGAGTATCTGGCCGACTATAGTCAGACCGCTTGGATTTGATGCAGGGATTCGTACGCTTGAGCGGACGATTAATGGTATCTGTCGAAAAGTTGCCAAGGCAATTGTTGAAGGGAAACTCCAATCTATTGTATTAACCAGTCAGAATATTAAGGAGTATTTACCTCAATATCAGAGTAGTGTGTAAAATTGAACAGTATGGAACAACAAGTCAATCTAGAAAAACAATTTAAGAACGACCGTCTCCGCATCGTTTTTCTCGGGGGAGTAGGAGTGGTGACAAAAAATATGTTTGTGTATGAATATTGGAAGGACGGAAAGCTTACCGATAGTGTGATTATTGACTGTGGGGTTGGGTTTTCTGAAGACGGTGAAGAGTTGATAGTGCCCGATGTTCAGTATTTATTAGATAAACAATCGTATATTCGTGGTGTGGTGTTGACGCATGGACACGAAGATCACACTTCAGCGCTCCATCATCTATTGGCTCATGTGCAAGTCCCTATCTACGGCAGCCGACTCACGGTAGCACTCGCCAAAGCACGGTTTGCTGAATACAATCTTCCTGCACAATTTCATACCATGAAGATAAACTCTATCCTGCAATTAGGACACTTTTCTATTTCGTTTGTCCATGTGACCCACTCAATTCCTGATGCAACCAATATTATTGTGAAAACCCCTGTCGGAACGTTTTATCATGCGTCAGATTTTAAATTTGACTGGTCACCGGTCGACGGGTGGCAGACAGAGGTTGGGAAAATTGCATCGGTTGGTAAACAAGGGGTTTTATGTTTATTATCCGATTGTGTCAGAAGCGAGCGAAAAGGGTATACGTTATCTGAGGAGACGATTCAGGAAAGTCTTGAAATTGAAGTACGAAAGGCACGCGGAAACGTTTTTTTCACCACACAATCATCCAATATTTCCCGGATTCAACAGGCAGTTAATATCGCTTCCCTCTTTAAGCGAAAAATTGTTCTATTAGGAAGGAGTATGCGAACGAATGCTGAGGTAGCACAAAAACTCGGATATCTCCATTTTCCCAAAAAATCGGTCATTGAGTCGCGCGCCGCGAAAAAATACCCTCCACAACAACTCTTTTTTATTGTTGCCGGCAGTCAAGGACAGGAAGACTCCGCTCTTTCCCGTCTTGCCGATGAGAATAACAAAGATATTAGTATTCGACCTCATGATACGATTATCTTTTCCGCAGATCCGATCCCCGGCTACGAACAGCAAGTGCATCAACTGATTAACAAATTGACTATCCTCGGGGCAGAGGTGGTATATTCTGACATTAATGACGAATTACACGTATCAGGTCACGGGGCGCAAAATGACTTGATGTTAATGATGGGTCTTACCTGCCCTCAATATATCATCCCTATCGGGGGCGAGCCGCGACACGTACGTCAATATGGAGTACTGGCACAAAAAATGGGATATCAGGAAGATCAGATACTGGCTCCTCTTGAGAAAGATGCGGTGGAGTTTACCGCTTCCGGACAGGTAACGTTACTCAAAGGAGTAGCGGAATTACTACCAGTTACAAAACACTAATCCCCAGTTTATGTTGATTGCGTTTAAAATCCAAATCAAACGTCGCGAGGTACTGTATTTTTTTCGTCCGCATCAGATACAAATGGAGTGCATCACGAGGGGCAAGACCGGTCATTCCCCATATCGTTAAATACTTCTCGATAGATTTCAAATCGGGTGGATAGGTGATTAGGTGTACATTGTGAATTGAGAGAATTTTATCGCGAATAATAGTGTTAATTCGATTTCGTGAGAGGTTAAACTGCAAGAGTGTGTACATGATTTCATCTATCGTCAGGAGTGAAAAAAATAAGCGCCATTTCTTACATGATTCAAGAATTGCCACTGCGCGACTATGACGAGGATGATTTGCAGTTTGCGTAGCGATAAAAAAACTGGTGTCTATATAGACGTTATCGCGAGTAGGATGCACCTTTCCCGGAGTTAATGCTTTTCTCAACATTGACTGCTTTTATTTTAAGGTCTCCTTTCATATGAAGGACTGACTTTTTATCACTGCCGGGAAACTTGAAATTGAAATTTGCTTCAATGCGGGGAAGTTTAAACTCTTTCCCAAACGGGTACCGCGCCCGCTCCCAAATATATTGAGGAACGGATTGAATAAATGACGTGTCGAGCGATGGTAGTTTGAATGTTGGTAATTGCATAATGAAAAGCAGTATAGCATGTATTGTAAGATTTACAATGGTATACTCAATAGAGATTGATGAAACAGGCTTTTATTATTCACGGCTGGGGTGCAAATTCAGAAAGTAACTGGTTTCCATGGTTGAAAAGAGAACTTGAGAAGAATGAGTGGAAAGTTACAGTTCCTAACATGCCGAATACCGAGAATCCGAAAATGGAGGAGTGGATAAAGTATTTTGAAGCTGTAGTCGCGCGCCGCGGGCAGCGCCTCAAAGCAGGCCAAGGGCCTGCAACTACAATCCTCATCGGTCACAGTCTCGGTGCTCCTTTTATCTTGCGGTATTTGGAAAAGAATAAGGCATCAAGAGTATATCTTGTTGCCGGCTTCCATAAGCCTCTCGGCTTCCCTGCCACAGAAAACTTTGTTAACAAACCATTTGATTGGGAAGTAATTAAATCACACTGCAAGAAGTTTATTGTTATTAACTCAGATAATGATCCTTATATTCCCCGGGAAATTGGAAAGGAGCTTGCTAAGAAGCTGGGCGTGCAAGAAATTATTGAACATGGCGGCAGCCACCTCAATGCTCCCGGAGGGTTTCTGGAGTATCCGGTACTTTTGAACTTAATTGAGTAGACAGTTAGTGATCTTATCCCCGTCCAGTTGCTTCATTTAACTCATCGCGAAGATGTTTTGCTAACTCCCCTGGTGTTAATTCACTTTTACCTTTAAATATCGTCCGTAAAATATCATCTGCGAGTTCTTCAAGTGGTCTTTCCTCGAGAAAAGCTTGTTGTTGATCTGGTGCGACTATATCTTCCTGTGATGGTGACAGTTTTTCATTTGGCATAAAGCTAATGAAGTAAGTGATTGTATAAATTCTTAACTATCGGAAAAAACGCGTTGCCGAAGATTTCAGGTGAATTCTGCAATGCTTTTTGCAATTCATCAGGAGAAAACTTCCTATAGCTTTGAGCCTCATGACTCAATGTTGGCTTTTGATCTGCGTAAACTTCGAAGACAATGAAATAGTGATTTTCTTGGTGATTTAAGACAAACGTGTTGTAGATACAGGTTCCCTTGTACTTGAATTTAAAATCCTTTAAACCCAGCTCTTCTTTCATTTCACGCCGCAACGCATCTTCAAGCTTTTCGTCTGATCGCACATGGCCACCCATGGGCGAAACAAATTTGCCCGGCTCCTGACGCGTAGCAGACTGTTGTATCATTAACCAGTTTCCTTTTGAGTCAATTACTTCAACAATTATACACCGGTGCAGCAATCCTATTTTATGTGCCATCGACTTTGTACACCTTCCGATAACTTCGTCCTTTTCATTCACTATGTCGACCATCTCCTCATCTATCATACGAAGATCAGTATATCAAATGAGATTGCGTTGGGCTCTTACTCTGGTATATAATGAATATCTATGGCACGAAGAAAACATCATCGAACAACATACCGAAGACGAAAACTCGTCAAATTCAAACTGAAGAAAGAAACTATTTACACAATAACTGCTATATTATTTTGTTCCGCAGCAGGATTATTATTTACCTCTCTTATGAAGTATAACGCACCGCTTCTCGGGCAAGTACGTCAACTTCAAGTCGGGTATTTTGGCGTATTGGCGTATCTTTTCCCGTTTATTCCTCTTTCAATAGGTTTGTTATTTTTACGTCTCAAGCTCTTTTTCGCCCGGCCAAATATTAGTCTTGGAATATCGTTATTATTCGTTTCACTTGCAGGTATGGGTCGTACTGGTATTGCGGGTCAATTGTTGTGGGAAAATGTCTCGTTTCTCATTTCCGGGGTCGGGGCATGGCTTCTATTTGTCGGATCTCTTGCAATTGGATTGTCGATTTTACTTGACACATCTCTTGACGAGATTATGTTTTTCTGTATTGCAGTCATAACAAATATTGCAAAAATGCTTAGAGGTTCACTCTGGAATGGATCTGTCCGTTCCGAAAAGAAAGGCGTGTTTCCTTCAAAAGAGTTACAAGTCAAAGGCGGGGTCATGCCAGCTGTTTCAGGACTGACACAGACGCAAAAGAAGGCAGTTCATCAACAGTCCTCAGCAACCGCTGAACCGGTGGAAGGTTTTATAACAACAAGCGTGACCAATCAGCCTGGTGAGGCAGCAGTATGGGAATATCCTCCTATTTCTCTCTTGCATGATATCAGTAATACAAAAGCTGATGCTGGTGATATTAAGCGAAACGCGCATATTATTGAACAGACATTAGATAGTTTTGGTATCAATGCTCACGTAGTAGAAGTCAATCTTGGTCCGGCGGTAGCTCAGTACGCGCTTGAGATTGCTCTTGGGACAAAGCTTTCTAAAATTACCGGACTTTCTAATGATTTAGCATTAGCGCTCGCTGCCCCGACGGGACAAATCCGCATCGAAGCGCCCATTCCCGGTCGATCGATGGTAGGTGTTGAAGTGCCCAATCGTTTATTGCGAATCGTAACACTGAAAGAGATGTTATTATCAGAGCAAATGCAACGTTCACTATCAAAGTTAACGGTTCCGCTCGGGTTGGATGTGTCGGGATCACCAGTCATTGCTGATTTGACGAAAATGCCTCATGCGCTGGTTGCGGGCACTACCGGATCCGGAAAAAGTGTCATGATGAATTCGCTCATTTCAAGTCTATTGTTCCGAACTACACCTCAGGAATTACGTCTTATCCTGATCGACCCGAAACGAGTCGAGTTAACGCTCTACAATGATATTCCCCATTTACTTACTCCCGTGATTGTTGAAGTCGATCAGACATTATCAGCCCTCAAGTGGGCACAGGGCGAAATGGATCGGCGTTACAAGATGTTTGCTGAAGCGGGAGCGAGAAATATTGAATCGTACAATGAGGTAAAAGGGTATCAGGCACTTCCGTTCATCGTGATTTTTATTGATGAGCTTGCTGATATTATGATTTTTGCTCCCGCCGAAGTTGAAGATACGATTACTCGTATTGCGCAGATGGCACGGGCAACCGGAATTCATCTGGTTCTTTCTACACAACGTCCGTCGGTTAATGTTATCACCGGACTTATCAAGGCAAATATTCCATCGCGGATTGCATTCAATGTATCTTCCATGATTGATTCCCGCGTAATTCTCGATATGCCGGGAGCAGAAAAACTATTGGGAAAAGGAGATATGCTGTATATTCCGCCGGATCAAGCCAAACCAACACGCATTCAAGGAGCGTTTGTATCCGAAAAAGAAGTGAAAAATTTGGTAGACTTTCTCAAAAAGAAAGTGAAAGCAAAAGGTATACCGATTGAATATACCGAGGAGGTAACGCAACAGAAAGTCACTATCACCCGTTCAACCGGACTGATGGAAACCACCGAAGGTCAGGATCCCTTATATGAGGAGGCAAGATTGGTCGTTATGCAATACGATCGTGCCTCAGCATCGCTGCTGCAGCGTCGATTAAAAGTAGGATACGCACGAGCTGCACGAATACTTGATCAATTGGAGGCAGCAGGAATTGTGAGTCCGGCCGAAGGATCAAAACCACGAGAGGTACTCATGCGTACCAATCAGAGTGGAGAAGTGCCTCAAAAAGTATGACGACGGTTGGAGAATTGTTACAACGTGCACGGAAAAATGCAGGACTGGAACTTACTGACATTAGTAAAACAACAAAAATTAGAGAAAAGTATTTACACGCGTTGGAAGAAAGTCGGTGGGGTAGTTTGCCCGGCGTGACCTATATTCAAGGATTTCTCAAAGCATATGCGGAAACGCTCGACTTGGATGCTGAAAAGGTACTTGCGCTGTTTCGCCGGGAATACAAACACGATGAGCCGCAACAAATCATTCCAGAGAGTTTTATTGCAGCTCCTATCGGTCGACGTCAATTGCTCTTGACAATCAAACGATTCATCTCTAAACTATTCACATGAATGAAACTGCCCAAATAGTGGTTGTTAGTGTTGTGACTGTTTTAACAGTAATTCTTTCCATTGTAGGATTGCAGATCGTATTTATTCTGAAGGAAATACGGACAACACTGGTAAAAGTAAACGGCATGCTCGATGATGCCCGCAATGTTACGGCAAAAATATCTCACTCAACTGATTCGGTCTCCGGTATGCTGGTAGGAATAAAAACCGCTTTATCCCTTATTGGAAGCTTAAAGAAAGGAAAAGACCATGAAGAATGAACCCATCCACCAACAACATACCGGTGGTTATCTCGGAGGGTTGATTATGGGTTTTATAGTAGGTGGAATTGTCGGATATGTATTCTCCGGACCGGATGGGCGGAAAAAGGCGAAGAAGCTTCTTGAGAAAGGGCAGGAACTTCTCGGGGATTTGGAGGAGAAGGTGGATGATTCAAAAGAACATATGGGAGACAAAATAACACACTATGTTGAACAATATCCTGCTTTCTCAGACCATATTAAGAAACGGTTCTTCAAAAAAGGCGGACGGGAACTCAATGCGTTGTGGTAGACTATATTATGGAAACTCAAACTCCTTCTTCATCAACACCTCCCCAATTGTCCCAATCTCCCAAACCAGCTTCTCACCACAAACTCCTCAAAATGCTCTTAATTATCGTCGCGTTTATGTTAATCGCCGTCATCGGCACTTCTGCATATGTTGGGTATCAGGCGAATCAGCAGGTGGTTGACATACCAATCGTAGAGCTAGGTCTGAGACCTGTCTCTACACCAACCATCGATGAAACGGATGGCTGGGTAACGTATATCAATAAGGATCTTGGAATATCTTTTCAGTATCCACAGAATTCCAGAATAAATCCTTCTTATGATACTAGTATTTACTCAAAGAATACATTTATGGAGCTATTCAATGATGAATATGATCTCCATTTTTCTGTTTCATATGTAGATAATCTTAACAATCTTTCTCTTGAGGAGCTCGATAGTGAAATACACAAAAAAGAAGAAGAGGAAGGATATGAGATTCTCTCACCAAATCTTTTTTCTACAGATTT
>JACQMD010000154.1 GCA_016203755.1 Candidatus Roizmanbacteria bacterium | reverse complement strand
TGGGATTTGAACCCACAACCTCCTCCATGCCATGGAGGCGCGCTAGCCAGTTGCGCCACGAGCCCGTTTCTAGCATCCTATTTTACCACATTAAAAAGCCCCGAAAGACGGTTCTGTTTTGAAGACTTCCTCAAGGGTGTAACGGGGGGACTCATCCCGCCACTGGCGGAAGCATTTTGTCCCATTTATCCACCAGTCTGGTAGATATACCCTTATGGAAATGAACTTGTTAAGAAAAATCTTTCAAAAAGTCCTATCCGTTTTCCAGGGCAGGGACATCATGCCATAAAGTGATTTATTTGTCAAGAAGCCGAAGCCGCCTCACGTATAGAGATCAATGATAAATTATTCATCGATGCGCAGTGTTCATTGTGTTGATGAATAACCGCCGGAGGATCTCTGCAAATGAAATGCCGTACATGGCAAGGATATCAGCAATTGCACATTCAAGCTCGACTGGCCCAAAGGCCGGATTGCAGTTGGCGTCGATGAAAAAGTATTGACCGCGTTTATCTACCCGCACATCAAATTTTGCATAATCTGCCATTGCAAGCGCATCAAATGCGCGCCGCGCGAGACGATCCAAGTGCAGGTCAGTAAATTTTTCATAATGTACTATGTTTTTTTGAGATTCTTTCCATTGATCAGAGAAGGTGGTGATGAGATATTTTTTTGGTTTCCGGTGAAACACTTTCTCGACATTGTACACGTTGAGCCGTGATCCTTCAAGAAGCATTACGGTGAGTTCCCGTCCTTCAATATACTCCTCTATCAGTACGGGTTGGTGGTAAAGCGCTATAAGTTTTTTTATGCGTTTGAGAAGTTCCTGTTCATTTTCTGAAACCGCCTCCTCGGTGATTTCAACGCTTCCATGAATTTCATTGAGTTTTGATATGACCGGAAAACGGAAATTGCTATCCAATGGATCGGTTGCATTGGCGAGCATTTGAAAGCGAGGCACCGGAATACCATTTTGCTGCAGTAATTCTTTAGTGATAAATTTATTACAATTGATGGCAAGTCCCAAAATTCCGGCGCCCGTATAGGGTATTTCAAGAAGTTCCAGGACTCCCGGGATAGCAGATGACAAAAATTCATCACCTTTTACCGAATCGACAAGATTGAGCACCATCTCCGGTTTTTCCTTCCGGATGCGTTCAGGAAGGGTGGGATCAGCGGCAAACAGAAGCGGCGTGAGGCCAAGTTTTTTCACGTGTTCTGCAACGATTGCCGCATCGTGCGCTGCATCTTTTTCCGTAATGTATTGTTCTTCGGTCGGGAAATATTCACGTTGTACATGACTGTAGAGGATAGCGATTTTCTTGGGAAGTTGAGGAGAGTTGTTCATTAATGTCAAATGAGATGTTATGTACATTCAACTGATTCTTTACATGAAGGACAATGTATTCTACCATTCTTTTTATATGCGTTGACAATTTCTTCACAAAAGGGACAACGTACGCATTCTAAAAGGTCATTTGACGATGAATTTTCAGTATCCAGTGAATCAATCATGCCGAGCCGTAAACCTCCAGCTGAAAGTACAACAGTTGTTGAGTTTCTCAATCCATTGAGTGTATTTCCACCACCGTTGCATCCTGGTAATGTTTGAAGAAATACAAGCGTATCTTCCAAGTGCGAGAAAGCGAATGACGGATCAACGAGTTTGGAAGAATAGTCTGGTGTTTGTTCAGAGTATCGTCTTTTATTGGTATTATTTCTTTGCTGTTTTTCAATTTGTGCGTACGAGGCAATCGTTAATACTGCTTCTCCTATTCTTTCTCCCAGCGCTGCTATACTTATTTGGCCGCGTAATACTTCTTCAGTTAATGTAGCCAAATCGTTTTTCAGAGCAAGCAATGCGTCGTGGGTGATTTGGTCTGTTTCCATTAATGAATTAATGCGATGAAGGTCATGAAAGATAGAATCGAATGTTGCGGTTTTTGATGCAACATCTGAACCAACAATATTGTGAATTCGTTGTACCACTTCTTGAAAAGGATTTTGACCAGCTCCATAGTCTGCAGAAAACTGTACAACTTTTCCCGTAATACTTTTTATTTGTTCTCTTGATGAAAGTGACTGAAAATTTTGACTACATCGCTCTCCAAATGATTCAAGTAATTGTCTGTTTTCATCAATAGTCATCTGTGTTTGCACTGTTGCAGATTCAATTGTTCCATCATGTTTTATACGAAATAAGTATGTTTGTGTATCAGGAAAGGTGATAGGGGTTTCTTTATCTGTTGTTAATCCTGACCATCCTGGCGGACTGGTGAAAAATGCAACTGTGCCGGATGGTGCGGTTTTCAGAAAAGCTTCGATCTGCTGTGCGGATTGTTTTACCACGCCATCGCGTTCGGTTTCCTGGACAATATCGGTATATTTGGTATTGCCATAGCGAGGGCATATCACTTCCCCTGTTTCATCTTTTGCTAGTTGAATAGGATAGACAAGACGATCAGAAAGATACTCGAGTTGAAACGAGACAACATCAACAACTGTTTCATCTGACCATTGGGCAATTTGATTTCGAAATTCTTCAACAGTTATTGGTTCATGTGCTTCGAACGAATCAAAAAGACGCTGCATCTGTGCTGTTACGGAGAATCCAGTTCCAGGAAGCGTCCACATCTCATTGTTTTTTACAGCACGCGCAACATCCTGTTTTCCTTGTGATATAAGATCAGAAACAGGAGTAAGCATTACGTCTTCTAAACACATCCACGAGGCCAGTTGTGGTCTATCAATTGTTTGTGTGTTTTGTAACACGTCAACAGTTTTTTGACGTTCTGCCATAAAAAAACCGCCTCCTTGTGGTCGCGTTTAGCGCGATTGCATCGAGCTAAGCTCGATTATCCCGAGACGGAAAATTAGTATGATGTATCTTGTATTATGTATAAAGTGTCAAGGGGATCTTTATTTCAAGCATACTTTATACTTGATACATTATACGTTATACGATTTTTTCTCCTGCTCGGGATATACGGAAAGGTGAGTTCCGGACTTTCCTTTGATCCTTCGATAAACTCAGGATTCAGGATTACCGTTGCGGCACAGTCACTGATTTACACAGTGTTCCTCGTTATCTTTCCGTTAATTTTATAAAGAGCGACTGACTTTTTTCAGTTTATACTTTTACTCTTCTTTTGCTAGGACCTCTTTTGTTGAATATTTTCTGGCATGAATAAATAAGTAATCAGATAGTCTGTTTAAAAATTGCAAAATAATGGCTTTGTTGTTGTGTGATATAGTCGGCTCAATAGTAAGATTCTTGTTATTTTCAAAAAAAATAATAACCGATCGTTCAGCCCGCCGGCAAGCACTGCGGGCAATATGTAATCGACTTGATAACTCTCCACCCTGCGGAACGATAAATCCTGTAAGCTTGGGAAGTACTCTATCTATTGCATCAATTTGTTTTTCAATTTGTGATATCCTGGTGGAAATATTATTAAGAGATGTTTTCTCACTCCCGGCAATAACCGCCATAATCTTATAACATTCACTTTGGAGTCTTGTTACCTCTTCTTGCAATTTTTTGTCATCAGATGCTGCAACTACCCATCCAAGGACGCTGGTAAGTTCATCAATTGCCCCCGTTGCCTCTATACGGGGATCGGATTTTGATACTCGAGTACCTCCAAAGAGGGAAGTAGTGCCACGGTCACCTGTTTTTGTATAAATACTCATAGAGCGATCCTAATTTAATCCGAAAACATCCGAATACTCCGAATAAAAATTTATTCGGATCATTCGGATGGTATTCGTAGATTAGGATCGCTCTAGCATTCACTATATCCACAACTATAGCACTTCTTGCACCCCTCTTCATAGGCGAGCGCGAATTCGCCGCAGTCGGGACAAAGGTCCGCAAGTTTACTCTGGGGCATGGTCAATTGTGCAGGTTGTCCAGTTGCTGCTTCCTGCTGTACCACTTGTTCAAGTAATTCTTTTGCAGCTTCGCCATTACTGTGGCCATTGGATACTTCTGCATGACCGTTTGCAACAACAATTTGTTTTTTCTCTTTCCCTTTTTCTTCAAAATGGATAAGCAGCGCTTTTGCAACCGCATCCGGAAGACTCCGGACGCGATTTTTCCCGAATCCAAATGAGCGGCTTCCGCCAATTCCGGCAAGTTCTGCAATGACTTGTCGTACGCGTTCTCGGGGTGAAAGATGCGTATTGAATCGAAGAATAAGCGATACCATTCGTCCCAACCCTTCAGCCATTGCGGAGACATCTGATCCGGCTTTTCCGACATTGATAAACAACTCAAGCGGTTCATTGTTGCCGTTCGTATTGACGGTGATATAGGCTTTTCCAACAGGAGTTTGGATCTGGTAGGTGGCGCCTTGCACTATCATGGGGCGCGGTTTCACCTCGGGAAGATTTACCACCTGTTTTTCTTCTTTTTTCTCTTCTTTGCGCTCCAAAACTCCCGGACGGCTTCCTTCCCGCATGTAGGTCACTCCTTTACAACCAAGCTTGTATGCGAGATTATAAAGTTTCTTTACGTCTTCAACCGTGTGATTGTTAGGTGCATTCACTGTTTTTGAAATTGACGCATCAACATATTTTTGCACAACTGCCTGCACTTTTATGTGATCCTCCGGGGTTAAATCATTTGCAGATACAAACCAGTCGGGACGGGCAAGCTGTTTACTATCAACTTCCGCTTTATGTTTTTCGTACCACGCGTCATACAGATGGTGCCGCATAATGTGTTTGCCCAGCCGGTCGCGCCGGATAAATTCAAACTCATATACCGGCTCAATCCCGGAAGTTGTATTGGCAAGAAGCGAAGTGGTGCCGGTTGGGGCTTGCATAAGAAGTAACGAATTGCGGATACCATGCGTTGTAATAGCCTCTTGCAAATCTTTTGGCAGTTCCTGAATAAATGCTCCTTGCGGATAGAGTTTTTTATTAAATTTGCCAAATGATCCTTTTTCTTTTGCAATTTCAACTGATGCTTTATATGCTTCATCGCGGATAAGTTTATAAACTTTGTCTATAAACGGAAGCGCTTCGTCGCTTCCATAGCGAAGGTGGAGTTTAATCAGAGTATCGCCAAGACCCATGGTGCCGAGTCCTATCCGCCGTTCGCCATTGAGCTGTGTTTTTCTGATTCCTTCAAATATATATGGATCCAGATCAACGACATTGTCCTGAAACCGGACCGCAACAGCTACAAGTTCTGCCAGACGCTCAAAGTTAAATGTACCCGGCTCATCGGGATTTGCCGAATCAACAACAAGGGAAGAAAGATTAATGGAGCCGAGATTACACACTCCCCACGCAGGAAGCGGCTCTTCTCCGCAAGGATTTACACAGTTGACGCGGTTCCAGTACCAGTTGTTGTAGTATTTATTGCACCGCTCCATAAATACGGCTCCCGGTTCGGCAGATCGCCATGCAGCCTCAGCAATAAGATCCCACAACGCGCGCGCGCGGATGAGTTTATGAATCTTGACTTTTCCCCCGCGTTTTTTCCATTCAACCATATCCCCATCCCAATAGGTATCGTATTCAGGATCGGTCGTATCCGGAAAAACAAGCGGCCACTGTTCGTCTTTGTCAACTGCCTCCATAAAGCTGTCAGATACACAAACTGAAAGATTGGCTCCGTTTATGCGGGACAAATCCTGTTTCACCGTAATAAACTCCTCAACATCAGGATGCCAGTCCCAGAGCATGAGCATAAGGGCACCGCGGCGCGTACCACCCTGCTGAATAATGTCTTTTGTAGCAACGGAAAAAAGTTCCGCCCAATTGCACGGACCCGATGAAAATCCGTTGACCTTTCGGACACGTGAGCCGCGCGGACGGAGAGAGGAAAGGTTTATACCAACACCACCTCCGCTTGCCATAATTTCAACCATTTGTTTGAGCGTTTCTAAAATCCCTCCCCGGGAATCCTGCGGAGAAGGAATTACAAAACAATTGTAAAACGACACGTCGTAGCCCGTACCTGCGCCGGAAAGGATCCGTCCGCCGGGAACATACTGAAAATCCCGCATCGCTGCAACAAACTTTTCTTCCCAGACGGTTTGTTTATCTTTTTCCTCAATACTGGCCACATAGTGGGCCACGCGACGCCACATCTCATCAGGTGTTTGTTCAGTGGGGTTACCTGTTTTATCCTTGAGCGAATAGCGGTCTAAAAATACTTTTTGTCTGATACCGGTTAGTTGCATAAGAAAAATCAAAAATTAAATATTAAAAATCAAAATGAC
>JACQMD010000158.1 GCA_016203755.1 Candidatus Roizmanbacteria bacterium | reverse complement strand
TTTGAAGATCGTATAGAAATAGAAAATCCAGGGTTGTTTCCCTATAATATTACACCTTCTAACATTGGATTCGTGCGTGCAGAAGGATTCCGGAATGATTTGTTAGTGAAACACCTACGAGAGTTTTCCTCGCCTCCAAACCTTGATCAAAGCGAAGGAGTCAAAGCCATGCGATATGAAATGAAGGCAAAAAATTTTTACCCGCCAATATACTGGACCTATCCCTATTTGCAAAATGCGGTTCGTGTAATTCTTTTAAATGAGATAGTTGCAACAGAATGGGAAAAAGTAAGCCACTATTTAAAAAACAATAAGTATATTACTAATGATCTAGCACGAAAAGTCACTGGTATCATCCAAAGAGATAAGATGTCTAAGTTATTACATAATTGGGTAAAACGTGGTCTACTTTTGCAAATAAAACCTGCTACAGGTTATGTAAAAGGAACAAAGTATAGATTACAGGAAAGCAAAGATCTTTAGTTTTACTGGAAATTGGAAAAAGCAAGTAAACAAAATATCTAAACATTTAGCCTCAAACTGTTCATTTTTACTTGCTTATAATCAAATAACAAACAAAAAAATGTCTCTCAAAGTCGACATCGTAGGGTTACCTAACGCGGGAAAGTCAACACTTTTCAACGCCCTCCTTAAAAAGAGCAGGTTTTGTGGCCTTGCTTGTTTTTGCAATCGTAACGGAAAACAAAATACTCCACGACACAAAGTCCCATCATAGCTAAAACAAGAGTGTCTATTTGCCCACCCCGTCCACTGGATATCCATGTCACGATGGTACAATAGAAAAATGACTCTTTTTCACGCCCTTGTTCTGGGCATTGTTGAAGGAATTACTGAATACCTTCCTGTTTCATCAACATTTCACCTGATTTGGACTTCATATCTTCTCGGTCTTGAGCAAACAAAATTTCTTAAGATGTTTGAAGTCGTTATTCAGACGGGAGCAATTGCATCTGTTACATTTCTCTACTTCGCGACTCTTCTTAAAGAGCGGCAACTCGTACTGAAAGTATTAGTATCTTTTGTACCAACAGCAGTCGTTGGATTTGTTCTCTATAAAATGATTAAGGACGTATTTTTTGAACAGACAATGCTTCAGATTGTTGTGTTTATTCTGGTTGGAATTGTGTTTATTGTATTTGAAAAATACAACCCGGAAAAACGATTAACAAAAACGGTTAGCCAGTTAACCTATAGAGAAGCAGTTATTGTGGGACTTGTCCAATCACTTGCCGTTGTTCCAGGAGTGTCACGAGCAGGAGCAGTAATTTTGACCCTCATGATACTTCGAGTGAACCGGAAAGACTCGGCAACATATTCGTTTCTTCTAGCCGCGCCCACTCTCTTTGCAGCGGGAGCGCTTGATCTTACACAATCATATTCTGCTTTGACAAGTCAAACAAACAACATTCTTCTTATAGTAGGTTTTACTGCATCGTTTATAAGTGCACTGATAGTCATGAAATGGTTTATTAGATTCTTGCAACAGCATGATTTATCACTGTTCGGATGGTATCGTATTGGTGCCGGAATTGTTTTCCTTCTTCTTTCGTAACAGTGTACAATGAAATCATGACAGATACGAACATTGCACATTCACCCTGGTTTACCGATGTTTCTACTCTTTTGTCTTCGCTGCATGCCACAAAAGACGGATTAACGAACAAAGAGGCAGAAGCACGAAAAAACACGTATGGCCCCAACACGCTTACTTTTCAGTCGAGAAGAACTCCGTTTGCAATACTTGCATCCCAATTTGAAAACTGGCTGATGATTGTGTTGATTGCCGCAGCAATCGTATCTTTTGTTCTAGGAGGGCGTGTTGATGGACTGGTTATTTTAGCAATTGTCTGTATGAGTGTCACCTTAGGGTTTTTTCAGGAATACAAAGCCGAGAAAACACTTGAAAAACTGAAACGATTTATTACCCACACAGCAAAGGTGAAACGTGACGGAATTTGGCAAGAGGTGGACAGTAACGAACTTGTAGTTGGCGATATTGTTGAGCTTCGCATTGGCGACCGGGTACCGGCCGATATTCGTCTGATTGAAACGGATGACGTTAGTATTAATGAATCCATCGTCACCGGAGAATCAGAACCGGTGGTAAAAAAGCAGGGAATAATCGCGGCGTCTAAAACACTCCCGCAAGACCAAACTAACATGGCATTTTCAAGTACGTACGTGGCATCCGGCGTTGCGATTGGTGTAGTAACAGCCACCGCAGGAGATACCGTCGTGGGAAAAACATCATCTCTTTTGCAACAAGAGGCGCCGCAAACAGACTTTCAAAAACAGATGAAACAATTCAGTTCTCTCCTTTTCAAGATCATTATGATCATGGTCGTCTTTGTCTTCCTTGCCAATGCGCTCCTCGGAAAAGGAACGTTTGACTCGCTCCTGTTTGCTGTAGCCCTCGCTGTTGGCGTAACTCCTGAACTATTACCGATGATTATTACCGTGACGCTTTCACAAGGCGCGCTGCAAATGGCAAAAAAGAAAGTAGTTGTCAAACGGCTCATTTCTGTTGAGGATTTTGGCAATATGGATACGCTCTGTACGGATAAAACAGGCACGCTTACCGAAGGGAAATTCACCTTCAAACAAGCGGTGAATCTTAACGATCACGAAGACGAAACAACACTTCTATACGGGCTTATTTGCTCAAGCGGATTTGGAAGTAATGGAAAAAACGCGTCGTCAAACCAGGTAGATGCAGCTCTTTGGGAAAGCGCTCAAAAGGAAAAACCCGCTACGCAATTACCACACTACACCCTTGTTGATGAAAATGAGTTTGACTTTGAACGAAAACGAATGAGTGTTGTTGTCTCACACGGAAACAAACTGCTGTTTATCGCAAAAGGTGCTCCTGAGCAAATGGTGCCTGTTTCAACTCATTACTATGACGACAAACAAAAAGTACAACTACTCAATGACAAAATCCGGCAGAAACTCCATGAGTTTGTTGCGGAAAAAGAAGAACAGGGATTTCGCGTGATTGCCGTTTCCCACAAACTCGTTCATCACAAAGAAACAACCCTTCGTGAAGAACAACAGCTCACTCTCCGCGGGTTTCTCCTGTTTGAGGATCCGCCGAAAGAGAGCGCGAAACACTCGCTTTCATTATTTAAAAATCTCGGTGTTGCAATAAAAGTAGTCAGCGGCGACAGCCCGCGGATCGTCAAAAAAATCGCCATCGAAACGGGTCTTTCCACAAATGCAGAACAAGTGATAACCGGTGAGGAACTACAACCTCTTTCGCGAGAAGCATTCGCCGATACAGTCCGGCAACACAGGCTATTTGCGCGGATTACGCCTGAACAGAAATACATGATTGTGTTGAGTCTCAACCAGGAAGGGCATATTGTGGGGTTTTTAGGAGACGGGATTAACGACGCACCGGCACTTCGGGCTGCCGATGTAGGGGTCGCGGTTGATTCAGGAACAGATGTTGCCAAAGAAGCAGCTGATATTGTACTTATGAAAAAAGACCTGGCGGTACTCGCTACCGGCATAGAGCGCGGGAGAAAAATATTTGGCAATGTTACCAAATACATTTTAAATACGGTGAGTGCTAATTACGGCAATATGTTTACGGTAGCTATCTCATCTCTTTTTCTGCCGTTTATCCCGCTTCTTTCGACGCAAATTTTATTGAATAATTTTATCAGTGATATCCCGCTTCTAGCGCTTGCAACCGACCGGGTTGATCCCGGGTATACCAAACGTCCGCGCAAGTGGAATATTGGATTTATCACCCATTTTATGCTCTCCTTTGGACTGTTAAGTTCTCTGTTTGATTTTGCGACCATTCTGCCGCTTATCTATATATGGAATGTTCATCCGGATACGTTTCGTACTGCATGGTTTGTCGAGTCATCGCTATCTGAAATGCTTATAACCTTTGCCATTCGTACACGGCTTCCGTTGTATAAAAGTAAACCCAGCAACTGGCTCGTGATTTTATCAGTTCTTGCGGGACTGGCAGTTCTTCTCTTGCCCGCATTCCCTCTCACCCGTGAACTGTTCTCGTTCGTCGCACTCCCGTCGGGCATAGTTCTCTGGATTATAGGCGTACTGGTTACTTATATGATCACCACCGAACTGGTCAAAAAGGTGTTTTACAAAAAATTCGACGATATACCCCATGATACAATAGAAACCCGCGTATGAGTTATATATTTATAGTGCTTACTATTTTTGGCCTGTCTCTGTTTGAGATTATAACCAGCATTGATAATGCCATCATCAATGCAGAAGTACTCTCGGGCATGAGTAAAAAGGCCCGCCGTTGGTTTCTCCTCTGGGGATTTTTCCTTGCTGTTTTTGTGGTACGGGGACTTCTGCCGTTTGGTATTGTATGGATTGCAAACCCGGAACTTGGACCACTCGAGATTATCACCGCTGCATTTTCCGGAGACCCGCACATTGCCGAAGCCATCGAACAATCTTCTCCGCTGCTTCTTATCGGGGGCGGCGTTTTTCTGACGTTTTTATTTTTTCACTGGCTCTTTCTCGAACCGAAAAATTTCGGCTTGAGAGGTGAACGATTTTTCCATGCACAAGGCGCGTGGTTTTTTGCTGTTGTTGCCATATTGCTTTCCGTAATTGTCTGGTATGCGCTTCAGGTAAGCTCCATGCTGGGATTTGCAGCGGTCGTTGGATCAACAACGTTTTTCATTATTCACGGGTTCAGGCAACATGCCGAAGAGCAGGAAAAAAAGCTGCTTGAAGGAAACATGTCGGATATTAGTAAAATAGCCTATCTTGAGGTACTCGATGCCACGTTTTCAATAGATGGCGTCATCGGTGCGTTTGCATTTACGTTCTCAATTCCGCTCATTTTACTGGGCAACGGGCTTGGCGCATTTATCCTCCGCAAATTAACCATTGGCAATATCGAGCGGATTAAGCAGTATAAATACCTCAAAAACGGCGCGATGTATTCTATTTTGTTTTTGGGTGTTATTATGATTCTTGATAGTTTCGGACTGCATATTCCCGCGTGGTTGAGCCCCTTTATAACATTCGGAACCGTCGGATATTTTTTCCATAAATCCCGGATTAATATGGAACATATCGAGGAAGCACTACAGCAAACCAACGGAAGAAAGAAATAGGAGAATCGACTGTTAGACAAATTGTATAACGTATGGTATACTTTATTTACTATGAAACAAGTAAATGTCAGAGAACTTCAACACAACCTTACGAAATACCTTGAGCTTTCCAAGGCTCATCCTGTATTGGTGACAAAATACGGCAGAAATGAGGTGCTGTTAATAAACCCTGAAGAATATGAAGTAATAGAGAAATTGAAAAAAAAGAAAGACATAATGAGTTCTCAATTTATTGGTATGTACAAAAACAGGAAGGATTGGAAAAATAAATCTTCTCAAAAAATCGCAAGAAATTTAAGAGAAAAAGCATGGTATGGGGAAAAAGAAAATACTCATTGATACTTCCGTGCTGATAGATATACAAAGAGGTACGAAACGTACCGTAGAAACGTTTGATACTCTCAAAGAGAATGCGGTTATCTCACGAATAACGGCGTGTGAGTTTATGTATGGTTCGCGTAATACAGAAGAAAAGGATATAAATAAGGACTTTTTGGAACAACTTCCGATTGTAGAGATAACACCACATGTTTCCAAACTAGCTTATAGGTTGCTCGATAAATACGCACTCAAATTTAATGTAGGAATGGCAGATGCGCTTATAGCCGCCTCTGCCATTTATAATGACTTAAAACTTTGGACGCTGAATAGAAAACACTTTGAGAAGATTAAGGAAGCAGATCTGTTTTAAGCGGCAGTACATTACCGTAAGAACTACAGTGGTTGCCAACCAGTACACATCTCGCTCTCAATATCCGTTACCATACATTCACATCCGTATAGTTCTGTTCTTTCGCATTCTTCTTTAGAGTTATAAAAAACATCATTGAGATTTTTTTCTTCCTCCACAAACCGGAAGGTGGAAAGGATTTGATCCCCAAATTCAACGTAATTGTTGTGATGAATGCGCATTTTCTATAGTATGTGGTTAATGAGAATTTTTGTCAAACAGACATATCAAGTAAGCCCATATTTGTTTTTTGCAGTTGTTTATTC
>JACQMD010000142.1 GCA_016203755.1 Candidatus Roizmanbacteria bacterium | reverse complement strand
TGCATATATTGTCCGAAGAACACTCATTATCGGGATTTTTATGGGGGTATTTGCTGTGGTTGTATCGGCAGGCGTCATGATCAGCATGAAAAAGGCAAAAGAAACTATTCCAAAACCAACCCCAGCTCCTTCTTTCGAATTCGGACGAATTCCACCAATTCACTTCCCGCCCGGCAAGACCTACCCTTCCACATTTGAACTGCAAACTATCGCGGGGAGACCTCCAGAAGGCACACCATCATCTGAACTCTTCTTTATCCCTTCAAAGACACCAACGCTATTCTCCCGCCGCAACGCGGCAGACTTTGCTGAACAACTGGGTTTTACCGGTCAACCAACAACCATATCTGATACCCTCTATCACTATACGGATGAAGCGACCAATAGTACATTTACTCTCGATATTACCAATCAAAACTTTCTGATGAAACGAAATTATCTTGATCCGTCAATGTTTGAAGAAAAAATAAATCCTACCCAACAGAATATTAAACAGCTTGCGGTGTCCTACTTCCAGTCGTTAAAAGTGTGGGATACGGCGCTCTCCGAATCAAAAATTACGTACCTTACCCTGGAAGGAACTACCCTTACCCCAACATCAAAGCTGGAAAATGCGCAGGTGTATCGGATTGATTTTTTCCGGGGGCCAATTGAAGGGTATCCGGTAGTCACCTCGTTATTCCATACGTCTCCTATCTATCTTATCTTTGCTGCCAACACCTCGCGTATTCAGAATATTCTTGAAGCATCCTTTCAAAATTTTCCGCCATTGTTGGGAGACTCTGCCACATACCCGACCATTTCCGGACAGGCAGCATGGGAACAGTTACAAAACGGCAAAGGCTATATCGCAGTTCCCTTACAAACCGGGACGCAAGCCGTGATACGTACTGTTTACCTTGCCTACTTTCAGGAAGATCAATATCACCCGTACCTTCAACTGGTATGGGTATTTGAAGGAGATCATGGGTTTGTGGGTATGGTGCCGGCACTCGATCCAGTATGGATTGAGCAGTAAAATCAGGGAGTCGGGGAATTATTCCACTCAAAGTTTTCAAACACCCAGTTGGTCAAATATTGTGTTTCTCCAAACCGGTCGTCACTACCTAATATCACCGTCAACACCCCGTGTCCATCCCGCTTGGTCAGGTTAATAAGATTTTCTTTTGCATTTTCTGTCCAGCCTGTTTTGATACCAGCTACCCCCGGCACTGTTCCGAGAAGCTGATTGACGTTTTTCAACGAGTGAAACCGGGTAAATGTCCCGTCCGGGACGGTAATTGCCGGCAGTGATACCATGTGAGCAATCGTGCGATTGGTCAATGCGTAGAGAGATAATTTCGCAAGGTCATAGGCAGTGGTATATTGTTTTTCGTTGTCAAATCCTGCGGGATCAACAAAATGTGTATTCTCAAGTCCTATTTCTTCAACCTTCTGATTCATCTGGTCAACAAAACCGGCTATCCCGGCAGGATGATGTTGCGCAAGCGCGTATGCTGCATCATTTGCTGATTGGATGAGCGTTCCGTAGAGTAAATTTTCTACCGTCATGTGTTCACCTTCAGTAAGTTCCATCACACTTCCCTCGTGTATTGGACTGGTAACAGTTACCTCTTCATCAAGATCATATGCATCAAGAGCAACGAGCGCTGTCATCACTTTGGTCGTGGATGCGGGCCACAGCTGTAATCGCTCGTTCGATGCAAAAAGCACTTCCTTTGATGCAACATCAAGAGCAACGACGGCGCGGGCACTCAACACGGGTGGGGAGGCGCTTAACTCTTTCGGGTGGGGAGGAGGGATTTTTGGTTCAATGGTAGGTTGAATAACTGCTTCAGCCGGCTCCCATGACAATTCTTCCGGATTATTGAGCAAATTAAAGGGCTGAATTGCTAATTGTTCACGGGGAGAAAAAAGCAACGCGAGTAAAACACCCAACGATACAGCAAATACCACATGGGAAAATTTGACGTGCCAAACCAAATCATGGATAAATACGATAACCGGATGACGCTTACTGGTAGAAGCTTTCTTTTTGTTTCCCACAGGCAGAGAATGAATAGATGCTGTTACGATAACCGCTCGTCAACCCGTTCCATGTCACGCGGAAAGAGTGATGCTTCTCGTACATTGCCTAATTCTAACAGTTTCATAGTGAGTCGTTCAAGACCAAACGAAAATCCGCCCTCTTCGGGCATCCCGTACCGGAAGGCCATGAGGTACATCCCGAAATTTTCGGGATTCACCCCTTTTTCTTTCATTTTTGCAACAAGCTGATCGTAGTTATGAATACGCTGGCTTCCGCTTAATATTTCAAGTCCGCGAAACAGCAGATCGTAGGACAAGCTGTACTCGGGATCTTTGGGATCCGGCATGGTATAAAACGCACGTTTTTTGGTAGGGTAGTGCGTAATGGTCACAAAATCAGATGCATGTTTTTCTTTTGCCCACAAACAAATTTCCCGTTCGTCTTCAGGATTGAGATCATTCTCTTTTGATACATCGCGTCCCGTCCGCTCTGTTATGATTTGCTGCGCTTCCCGAAGTTTCAGACGGGGAACTTTATGAGGTACCAGTGGTGTTTCCACATTGAACTCTGAAAGTATATCGGCGTGCTTTATACTTGCTTCTCTCACCATTGAGGTGCCAACAAATTCAATTGCATCAAGCAATTCTTCAAATGATTCGATAAACCCTATTTCGATATCCATCTGTGTTGATTCAGATAAATGCCGCGTTGTTACAGAAGGTTCTGCACGATATGCTTTGGCAATAGTAAATACCCGCTCATATACTCCTACCATAATTTGTTTGTACAATTGCGGGCTTTGGGTCATAAATGCGGTATGACCATAGTAATCGACTTTAAACACCTCTGCTCCTCCTTCGGTTGCGCCAGCTGCAATAGTCGGAATAAATATTTCTGTGCAAGAGAGTGCATATGAGGCTTTTCGAAATTCATCGGCAAGCGTGGCCTGCACCTGAAATATTTTTTGAATCTTTTTGTGTTTGAGGGTTAATGAACGGTTATCAAGAAGAATTGGTAATTCAACGGGTAAGTCTTTCACTCCCATATCAAAGGGCAACTGCGCTGCTTCTGCAATCACCGCACTGCTTTTCACTGCAACCTCAACTGCTCCGGAGGGGATCTTTGCATTTACCATCTTTTCAGGGCGTTTTTTCACCGTTCCCTCAATTGCGACCGCAAACTCCGGCCGCAGTGATCCGAGAAGTTCTTTTGTCCCCACCACTTGTACAATTCCTGTCCGGTCGCGAAGATCAATAAAGATTATTTTTCCGTGGTCCCGTCTGGTATCCACCCAACCTTTAAGCAGTATTGTTTCCCCGATTTTGTTGACCGCATCGGCTGTTAACGTACGTTCCATAGAGGATTATTATACTCCAGCATAGTGGTAAAATAAAGAGTATGAAAGACACTGAAACTATTAAAGAAAAAATCGATATTGTTTCCTTTATTTCCGAATATGTCCCGCTGAAAAAAACGGGTCGTAATTTTATTGCCCGATGTCCGTTTCATGCCGAAAAAACTCCTTCATTTGTCGTGTCCGCCGATCGTCAAATATGGCGTTGTTTCGGAGCGTGTAATGAAGGCGGCGATATTTTTACGTTCCTTATGAAAATAGAGCATATTGAGTTTCCTGAAGCTCTCAAAGAACTAGGCAAACGCGCCGGTATTACGATCAACCAGTCGTTTACCGCCGATCCAAAGTGGCAAGTCAAAGAGCGTCTCTTCGAAATTAATCATTTAGCAAGCGAGTACTACCATTACCTTCTGACTTCTCATGCAGTTGGTATACACGCCCGGGAATATCTTGCCGCACGCGGTCTACATGAGCGGCTTATTAAGCATTTTATGATCGGGTATGCGCCAGCAGGATGGAACAATGTTACGACTTTTTTGCAAAAAAAGGGCTATTCCACTGAAGAGATTATCCAGTCTGGTTTGACGATTTCGGGAAATGCAAGACCGTATGACCGGTTTCGCGGCCGTGTCATGTTTACGCTCCATAACCATCGGGGTGACATTGTGGGGTTTTCGGGACGGGTTTTAACTGAGACAGAACGCGTTGCGAAATACATCAATACTCCTGAAACACTCCTCTATCATAAAGGGAAACTCCTGTATGGACTCAATGTTACCCGCGAGGCAATTGGCAAAAGCGGGTATGTACTGATTTGCGAGGGTGAATTTGACGTACTCTCCGCCTACCAGCACGGCATAACAAATGTTGTTGCTATTAAAGGAACAGCGCTTACCGAAGATCAGTTGAGACTGTTAAAACGTTATACGAGTGAGATACGACTATGTCTTGATATGGATCTAGCCGGAGACGTAGCCTCCCGTCGCAGTATTGAACTTGCCGAACAACTTGAATTTGCTATCCGTGTGGTACAACTTCCCACGGGCAAAGACCTAGATGAAGCGCTGAAAACCGATCAGTTTGCTACCAAAAAAGCAATCGAGCATGCAGTTGCCATCTATGACTTTATTCTCGATTCAGCGCTGGGACGACACGACGCCACTGAGCCATTTTCGAAAAAAAGGGTTGCTGATGAAGTTCTTCCGTATTTTGAACGCATCAGCAATCCAATTTTACACAATCACTATGTGAAAAAACTTGCAGTAGCAATCCGTGTATCAGAATCTTCTATCGAAGAGGCTCTCACCAGATCTGCCAAGATGAGGGTCATCCGATCCTCCGGTGCGACCCTCCCGGAACCTGTTCAAACACGAACGCCGCGGCAAACCCTTCTTGAAGAATACTTGTTAAGTCTGATCATTCAAAGCACAAAACCGCTGCTTTATTTGCAAATTGTGGCTCAAACACTTACAATAGAGGTAATTCGATCAAATGCCGTCAGAAAGCTGTTTTCAATCATTAATGAAAAACAGCTGGTTGATATGAAATCGGTTGACCAGTTTTTGCCGCAGGAATTGGTCGATATTTTTAACAAGGCGTATTTACGAAATATCGAATCGGTCACCCGTGATGCATCAACGTTTGAAAAAGAGCTAAAACAGGTGCTTGTTGCATTAAAGCGATTAGAGCTCAGACGGAAACTCGGAGAAGTTGCGACGAAACTAAAACAGGAAGAAGCTATTGAAACACTCAATACCCAATTCCGCTCAATTTCGGAACAGCTAAAAACATTGCATTGAAACCTATGAAACCTAAAGCGCCAAAAACCATTGATCAGTTGCTCAAACAAGGCAAGCTGGCCGGATTCGTCACACAGGACGATATTTTTGCGTTGTATCCACAGCCGGAAAAGAAAATTCGACAACTTGACGAATTGTATGAAAAACTTATTCGTCATAAAATTGATATTTTTGAAACCACCTCTGCCGATGAAGAAGACAAAACGTCCCAGGCAATCTCTGATCTTGAAAAAGAGTTAGCACTTCTTTCGCATCTTTCAGAAGGACAGGGACTTGATCCGGTGAGGACCTATTTGCGTGAGATTGGCCGTATTCCACTCCTTCGTTTTGAACAGGAGATAGATCTTGCCAAACGAATTGAAAAACATGATGAGAAAGCAAAGAAGAAACTCACCGAATCAAATCTCCGACTTGTCGTATCGGTTGCAAAGAAATACATCGGCCGGGGACTATCGTTCCTGGATCTTATTCAGGAAGGCAACCAAGGACTTATTAAAGCCGTTCACAAATACGATTGGCGACGGGGATACAAATTTTCAACCTACGCCACGTGGTGGATCAGGCAGGCAATCACCCGGGCAATAGCAGACCAGGCCCGTACTATTCGCATTCCGGTCCACATGGTAGAAACCATCAACCGATTTTATAAAACAGCCCGCAAACTCATGCAGGATTTAGGACGTGAACCGACCATTGAAGAAATTGCGGATGCAATGGAACTCGAACCTTCCAAAATCCGTGAAATTATTAAAATTTCTCAGGAACCTACCTCCCTAGAAGCACCGGTTGGGGACGATGATGAATCACGACTGGGCGATTTTATTCAGGATCTCACCTCTCCCTCTCCCTACGACACTGCATCTCAGGAACTTCTCAAAGAACAGCTGGAAGAAGTACTCGGTACGCTCTCCGATCGGGAAAAACGCGTTTTGGTGATGCGCTTTGGTCTGGACGGGAGCCGGCCCAAAACACTTGAGGAGGTTGGCCGCGAGTTTAAGGTAACCCGCGAACGGATTCGTCAGATAGAAGCCAAGGCTCTTCGGAAACTGAAACATCCATCACGCAGTAAAAAGTTGAAAGATTACTTGTTCTGATGCTAGAATCTCATATTACTCAATGCTATACACCGGCTGGTGGTACAC
>JACQMD010000141.1 GCA_016203755.1 Candidatus Roizmanbacteria bacterium | reverse complement strand
GTTCTCGTGTTTTCATGATTCAACCGTTTCACCAAACTCCGAAATCCTAACGCCTCAAGTGCTTCCTGTGCTTCAACGGTATTTAATTCGTGCATCTTTGCAGATGCAACATCTATGGTTACCGGCGCGTCCGTTACAATGGTTGCCAGTTTCTTCGCCATCACTGCATCCTCTGCGTATTCTGAAAGCGCCTGAATTATTTTTTCTTTTGATCCTTTGATCTTTTGATCTTTTGATTTAATGGCTTTGTAGAGCTTCTCAACAGTCCCAAATGTTTGTAGCAACTCGGTTGCAGTTTTCGGCCCGATCCCGCGAACTCCCGGATAATTATCCGATGCGTCTCCTGCAAGCGCTTTATAATCAACCACTTGTGGCGGCTTTACTCCGAACTTCTCTTCAACTTCTTTCTCACCATATAATTTTGCGTTCGTGAGTCCCTGAATGGGCATATACACATAAACAGTATCGTTAACTAATTGGAGGATATCGCGATCTCCAGTAACGATAATAATTTCTTTGAATATATTTGATATTTTATTTGTATTTTTGCTATTTGATTTTTGATATTTGATATTGAGGTACGTTGCCTGGAAGGCCAACGAACCGATAATGTCATCTGCCTCAAACCCCGCCACTTCATAAATCGGAATTTTCATCGCCCGTACCACATCTTGTAACCTGCCAATTTGAGATACCAGTTCATCATCCATTTTTGGCCGGTGCGCCTGGTATCCTACGTACATGGTTTTCCGGAATGTCGGCTCCGGCCGGTCGAAACAAACGATCAGATGGGTTGGTTTGAGGTTTTCAACAATCTTCAGAAGCATCGTAATGAAGCCGTAAATTGCCTGCGTGGGATTGCCGTCTTTGTCGGTTAATGGAGGAAGCGCATGATACGCGCGGTGAAGGATAGCATTACCATCAATGAGGACTAGTTTCATGATGTTAGTATGTTTGGTTCTCGACTGATACTTTTCTGCCTTTCACCGATAAGCTTCTTAAATTCTTCATCTTCAATGGTTTCTTTCTCAATAAGGGCAGCAGCGATAATATCAAGCTTGTCTTTATGTTTCTTTAATACATCCTGTGCTTGTTTATGTGCAGTCTTGAGAATTTTTTGAACCTCTATGTCGATCTTTTCCTGCATGGCAGGGGAGAGCGGAGTCTGGTCAAAAAAGCTTTTACCCCATTCGGTAATATCCATGTCAGGTCCGAAATTGATCGGCCCAAGATCACTCATACCATACTCTTCAACCATAAGCCGTGCAATTGAGGTCGCCTGATCAAAATCATTGGCCGCGCCCGATGTTATATCACTAAAGATAAGTTCTTCAGCTGCACGCCCGCCCATCATGACTGCAATGCGCTCCAAAAGATGTGATTTGGTCTCATGGAGCCGGTCCCGATCAGGAGGAATCAGCGTATAGCCAAGCGCCATGCCACGAGAGACAATCGAAATTCTGTGTACCGGATCTGTGTGAGGAAGAATATGGGAAACAACTGCGTGTCCTGCTTCGTGATACGCGGTCATTTTCCGGTCAAGGTCGCTTTGGAGTCGCCGTTTCTGAGGTCCCAGTTTTACCCGGGTTGCAGCCTCCTCAATATGACTCATGTCAATTGCTTTTTTATCCTCGCTCGCTGCCTGAATTGCCGCTTCATTGAGTACATTTTCAAGATCAGCTCCCGAGAATCCCACCGTTCGCTTCGCAACTTTTTCCCAGTCGACTTCTTTGACAAACGGTTTCCCGCGTGCATGGATTTTGAGTATTGATTTCCGTCCTTCAATATCAGGAAAATCCAGTACTACACGCCGGTCAAAACGTCCTGGTCGCAGAAGTGCCGGATCCAGAAGATCACCGCGGTTGGTGGCTGCCATGACAATAATACTGGTTCGCTGATCAAATCCGTCCATTTCTACCAAAATCTGATTGAGTGTTTGTTCCCGTTCATCATGACTTCCCATAACCCCCATACTGCGACGCCTACCAATAGCATCGACTTCATCGATAAAAATAATGCTCGGCTGTGCCCGTTTTGCCTGGGTAAAGAGATCACGCACCCGCTTGGCTCCCACTCCCACGAGCATTTCCATAAATTCAGATCCTGCCATACTGAAAAACGGCACATTGGCTTCTCCGGCAACCGCTCGTGCCAGAAGTGTTTTCCCTGTCCCGGCAGGGCCAACCAGCAGTACTCCTTTTGGTGTTCGTGCTCCAAGCAGTTGATATTTTTTCGGGTGTTTCAGAAAATCAACAATTTCCTCAAGTTCTTTCTTCGCCTCATTCACTCCAGCTACATCAGAAAATGTTACTCGTGACATTTTTTTATTGTAGAGCCGGGCACCGGAGCGTCCAAAATCAAAAATCGAATCCTGCGCACCGCGGGCTTGCCGGATCATAAAGATAAAGAACCCGATAAAAAACAGTGTGGGAATGAGATTTATCAGTAAATTCCCGAATGCAGACATGGGAGTGGTATCAACCGGCTCAATCTTGTATTTTGTAATATCGATATCTTGAGCAGACAAGAGATCCATGAAAGAAGTTTGCGCTTCTTTGGTAGATATATATTTTTCTCCGTCCTTGTATGTTGCGGTTACCTTCAAATCTTCAATCTTGATTTCGCTTACTTTATCCGCTTTTAAATCAGCAATCACTTCAGAGAGTGGTTTTTTGGGATGATCATTTGAAGCGCTTCTGAATGCACTGATAAATGAAAATACAACCAATGATAAAAGCACCCACAATACTATATCCTTGAGTGAAAGATTTATTTGAAATATTTTCTGAAAACCCTGCTTGTTATTTTTTGGCGGGAGAGGGGTTTGTTCTTTGCTTTGTTTCATAACAGTGCAGTATATCACACGCACGGGAACATTCACAATAAGAAGTGAGTTTATAAGGAGAAGTCAGGAAGACCAAGTGCTGCTTTTACCAACTGCATGGTTTTTTGAATTTCTATGCGCGCTTTTTCTGTTCCTTGTCTGAGGGTTTTTTCAACAATTCCTTCCTGTTCTTCAAATATTTTTCTTCTGAAGCGAATCGGGTTAAGAAACGTATTGATGGCTTCCACCAGTCTTTTTTTCACCTCAACATCACCCACTCTTCCCTCCTGATACAAAACTGCAAGCTTCTCAACTTCTCCTTTTTCCTTGTTAAAAATGTCGTGATAGATAAATACCGGATTACCCTCGATTTCTCCTGGCACATTGGCCCGGATACGTAACGGATCTGTGTACATTTTCATCACTTTCTCTTCAACCGTCTTCTCATCATCCGAGAGAAAAATAGCATTGCCAAGGCTTTTGCTCATCTTCGTTTTTCCGTCTATTCCGGGAAGCGTTTTCGCCTCGCCGATAATTGCTTCCGGTTCAGGAAAGACAGGATTATTTTTTTCCTTTCCAGGATACAAACGGTTAAATGTTTTTGCAATTTCGCGCGCAAACTCCACGTGCGACTCTTGATCCTTTCCAACGGGTACTAATTGAGCACGCACCGAAAGAATATCAGATGCCATCAGGATTGGATAGTTCAAAAGTCCCATTGAAGGGTTCTGAATCTTTTGATCGCGTATTTTTTCCTTGAGAGCTGGCAAGCGCTCACATCGGGCAATAGTCACAATATTGGTAAGGAGAAACGCAAGTTCACTCACTTCTGGAATTGCTGACTGGAGGAGAATGGTTGTTTTATCAGGATTAATACCAACCGCAAGATAATCCAGTACCAACTCACGAATATTATCTTTGACAAGCGCTGTTTTTTTCGGATCATCCATTCGGTCGGTGAGACCATGCAGGTCAACAACTCCAATAAATATATCGTATTTACTCTGCAGTGCAACGCGGTTTGAGAGGGTACCAACGTAGTGTCCGAGGTGAAGGCGACCGGTGGGCCGATCACCGGTATAGATACGCTTGATCATAGAATCTATTGTAGCACGATTGACGGTGAGCGTCAATTTTGATACACTGTTAACATGATGCACCAACGAACAATGCGTGAAATTACTGATAAAGGTAAGGAGTGGTATTACCGCATACGGCCGATACTTAAGAAAAAATACAATGAAGGGGACTACGTGGCATTTGAAGTCGAAAGCGGAGAGTATTTTGTGGGAAAAACTGGTATTGCTGCTATTAATAAAGCACAAAAAAAATATCCTAATACTCAATTCTTCCTTGCGCAAGTTGGCAGCGTTGCTGGGCTTATGAAATGAACAACCCCTATCTTACTGCAAAAGGCCACGCAAGAGCATATATTATTATTCAAACTTCTTCGTCTCGTGAATCAGTTGATTGCATGATTGATACAGGTTTTTCATCAGGCATTGCGCTTAATACCCGTTTGCAAAACCGAATACCTAAACAGCTTGTGGCTGCACAAGAATTTGAACTTGCCGATGGAAGTATTATACTTGCTAATGTGTATAAAATCGCGGCTCAATTTAAAAACACTGAACTAACAACATTGGGAATTTTTACAAATGATGGAGATAACCTACTTGGTATCGAGTTTCTAAAAAACTTTACCTTCGTACTTGCTTTGAAAAAGAATATGGTCTCACTTGAATAACTTTTTCTCAACAACCTTTTCTACATTGACGCTTAGTGCAAAAAAGGGTATACTCGCACTATCAAATTCCATTTGCAATTTGTTTATTTGGATATTTGCTTATTTAACATCGCGGGGTAGTGTACGGCCGCACAGGAGGCTTGAGAAATTGGGCCCCACTTGCAGCAATGTGAGATGGAGAATTCGGCTGTATCGGTAGAATCCGACTGTTCAATATGAGAAACATTGAAAAAAGGGCAATACCGAGGAAACCGTCCGAATCGGACGGGATCCGTAGAGACTATACGCCGGAGTCGCCTCAGGCGACATGATATAGTCCGACACTCCGAGTAATCGGAGAAACAGATGCATAATCTCCTAGGCCGGGTTCGACTCCCGGCCCCGCAACAAAATTATGAAACAAATTAAATTTGACGTTAATTTACCGGTAGCTATTTTTAAAGAAGGCAATACCTATATTGCTCATACACCTGTATTGGATCTTGCAACATCAGCTAATACGTTTGAAAAGGCTCAACAACGATTTGTTGAAGCAGTGGAGATTTTTTTTGAAGAGTTGGAAGATACAGGTACACTTGATGAAGTTCTTTCAAGTCTTGGGTGGCGAAAAATAATGATATCCAACGCGTCTCTGTTCCGCTGTCAGTTTAAATGTCAAAAGTCACTCCAATCAAACGAGATACATTTGAAACATTTCTTAAAATGATTGGTTGTACGCTCAAAAGAACAAAGGGAGACCATCTCATCTACACTCGTCCCGGACTAAAACAGCCAGTCGTTATCACAGCAGACCGGTTCGTATTTCTTCCAACCTCTGACAAATTAAACCACTCACAACATCTATATATAGCCTTTTTGATATAATCCCAGAAAATGCCTGACCTAGAACGCGCAAAAAATCCCGAGCTAGAAAAAGAAGCACCCGTATCCTTTGAAATTTTTTACGGTGCTCACGGCTCTGCTAAAGATATTGAAGGCTTATCTGCACGACTGACAGATGCGGATATCTTCATTCCTGAGCTCCTTGCCTGGACTCCAATCCATAGATCTGTTTACCGAGGAATTTCTGCCGGGATTCTTACACCGAAGGTTGCTGTTCAGCGATTTGCAGCTGGCAGAGACCAGTTTACTTTGTCCACGGACGTTGTACTTAAAATGTTTGAAATGATATATAATACCCATAAACCAATAGCTTTTACAGATGTACCATACGGTCATCCTATTGCACGCCGTCAGATACAGCTTAATTATTCTGGCTTTCCTATAAATAGAAATTTCTATCAGACTTTACAGAATGCTAAAAATCACATAAGAGATCAGGCAGCGGTTGATCTGGAACGGGAAAATTATATTGTATCTCACCTGCAACCGACAGTCGATCAAGTCTTAGATGAAAATCCTCTCTTGAAAAATAAGCAAAATGTTAGGGCTTTGTTATTTCACGGGACTGCGCATACGAGAATACATCATGCCTTAAAAAGATCCGGGTCAGAAGTTGAAGCACACTTTTGTCATAAACCCTATGTATATCCTTTTTCTGCCGAGGCAGAGCGAAGATATATGTTTGGAAAAGAGGTAGACGATGAGCTTGCAGCAAGAAGCTTTATGGAGCTTACGGTATTCTTTCCAGGACTTCAGAAGTTTACACGTGACTTTTCAAAAATACAGAAATATGTAAGAATTGCCCTTTCAAAATTTACTCTGCACGAAATCGAGGCAAACTTCAATTTTCAAATGAAGTATGGATCTCAGGATTTGTTTTTAAGTCAACTTGCAGAAAAAAGGATTATAGTACCTCAGTTAGAAGATGATATAGATCAGTTTTTAGAGCTATCTGAAGACGCGTAAAACGTCATGCTGTAGAGATAGCATCTGGAGATAAAAACCGTGCCCGTATTACATCATGAAAATTATTGATCTTTCACAACCACTGTATGACAAGATGCCAGTATATCCCGGTGACCCTGAAGTTAGTATTCAAGAGATTCACAACCTTAAGAAAGAAGGGTGGAATTTACGCCTGCTAACATTTACGACGCACATCGGAACTCATGTGAACGCTCCTTACCACATGGCAAAATCAGGAAAAACGCTTGATGACTTACCACTTGAAAGATTTTTTGGAAAAGCAGTATTGAATACTCAAGGAATGACTTTTGATAAAAATATCGGTGTTATTTTTCATTCTCAAAATATCGATAGCGCCCTTGCACAACAACTCATGCAATCTCCGTCAAAGTTTGTGGGACTTTCAGCACAATTTGAATTTGATCTTACCGTAGAACGATTGCTCTGTGAGAATAACATCATCTCATTTGAGAATTTGATTAATACTGATAAACTTCCTGCGTCGTTTATGTTTTACGCGGTTCCACTCAAAATCAAAGGCGGTGAGGGTTCCCCAGTTCGTGCATTCGCGATAGGTGACTAGAACGACCTCGTTGTATAATACTCATCATGACACCAGAGCAGATTGTAGGAAGAGTTACCGATCTTCGCGTAAAACCAGTGAAATCTTGTGGCGACCTTGAAGTCGTTGGACATGATGGCCACATGACGCCTGCCCTGGAAAGCGCAAGGCTTACCATGTCTGGTTTGGAAACGATGGATGGGGTCAAGGATCATTGGTTTATGTTTGTCCAAGCTGAACCGGTGAAAGGAGTGTATCAAAAAATCACGCAGCGGGATAAACGGGACAATACCGACCGACCCCAGGGTCTTGCTGATTTAGCACGTATTAAACCTCAATTTGCATTTGGGAATCTCTACTTAAGCTGGGAACGAAGAGATCATATTCTCGTACCTCTTGATGATGATAACGGAAAAGAAATACCGGTGCAAATTTGGGATGATCTCTGTCTCGGCGTTGATCAGGGTAACGCAATTGCTCAATGGGCTAGTGATCATCTTAATTATAAAGTTAGACTCGTAAAGGCAGCGGGATCTTTTTTTAGAAAAGCTAGCCAATCATATATGCCAAGTGAAAATCTACTTCGTTTTCAAGATGGATATCCTATCCATTGGTTTCCGCATGAGTCAGTTTCCGAACTCAATGAACGGGCACAAGTATTGGCTGAGGAGTCAAAAGGCAAACTTACTTACAGCGAAACTCTGCGGGAATCATTCAGGCCGCAATTTGTGGCAGAAGGCATGCCTGCGCAATCAGAACATCAAATTTTCAAAGGAATGGTAGCAGGTGTACTGTTTGTCCAACCAAAACCATGTGATCGTTGTCCCATGCCGCGAGTAAATCAAGAAACCGGCCAACTCAATCCGCTCGATCCTAATACAGTACTCTCTACCTATAAACTTTGGCAAAACAAGCGTGGCCAACATAAACCCATCTTTGGAGAAAACATCAATCCGTTGGGGACAGGTAGTATTACGCTTGGAGATGAAATTGTAGCAAAAGAATTGAGGAATCCTCCGTTGGTTTACGGCGGGAGATAAGAGTCAGAAGATTATGTGCAACTATACAAAACCGCTGTATCTTTATCTTGACGGATAAAGAACTGTTAGCTGATGAAATTGGCTTTTCGGAGTAATCTGGTACAATGCAGGGGTAGTATGACAATCCAGGAAATATTTTACTTGCCCGTTGTTGAAAAACCCTCAATGCCCCCAGGAATTGATTACGCCAGTCGGCTTGCTGCCTATCATAAACTATTGGCGTACCACCAGGATCCTCGATTTCCTGATGATAGTGAAGACTATTACTTTCGGGATGTCACTCGCTTCTTACAAGTCCATCCGCCAAATCCGGCGATTGATGTTCAAGATCTATTACAATTTGTGAGTAACCACCAGGTAACAAATGACGACTATGACACAAATTCATTAGAACACTTGCGAATGCTGGGCGGCCTCGTGAAAGAATCCAAGACATTGAGCTCAACCTGTCCGTATCGAACTGTTACTGCAGCAGTGATCGGGAGAGTTCATTTCGGAGACACGTATGTCAATATTGGGGGTGTGGGTACTAACGGTGGTCATGAATACACACATATCGATCCCGACTGTCAAGTAGGAATGCTTGCACAAATGATCACCGAGTGTTTAATCGTAACCGGTATACCGATTACATCAGAAGAGGCTCCTCAGCGTGAATTAGTGGAAACAATAGCGAAGCGGATCATTGAGGCTCGTCTGGAACGACCGTATGTCAGATCACCTCACTGCATGGATTTTTCTTCATTGGCACGAGCAGGAGCACAGGAGTATTTAGTTAATTCGGGTATGCCTCAACAAGTTACACCCGACTTTAACGGTTGCCTCATGAACCGGCTGAACCGGCGCGCGTATGCAGCAATTGGCTTAAACCCTCCGCCGCAACTTGGCAGAAAAAATTGCATCTCAGCTTGTGCCGAACAAAATGCGTTGATGAAAGAGAAAGAAGCTGCCAACATTGCCCGCTTACTGCCAGTAGGAGAAAATGATGCAGTTTATCTGATAGGCCAGGACCGTTCCCATTTTGTAAACCGTGAAACAGGTACCATTGTTCCGGCAACGCACTACACATACTACGTATATCGTGAGAATACAGCCGATCTTGCAATGAAATCGATCATGGTTGATGAGAGACTTTTGTGGCATCCTGTTTCCGGGAAAAACAGTGACAATATGATTCGGGCTGGACCGGTTTTTACCCCTGCAATGAGAGAGCGTTTCTTCAGGTCTGCGGATAGTTATTTTGAACGTACTGAAGAGAATGTGAGTGTTTACGTGGGTGGAGACGGCGAACAGAGCTATCCGGACAGTGGCATTAAAACGCAACAACTTGTCCCATTAATCGATGTCCCTTTAGACGATATACCGCAAATTCAGCAATTTCAAATCAAACCGGTATCATTGTACACCACAGGATTACCCTGTCTCTATTGTACGAAAGCCATTATTGAAAACCGAGTGATGAATACATACGTCGATGATCGGTTAGAACAACTGAAGGGAGATGACGGACTTTCTTTAGAGTATTTAGCCAGTGTCTATGAAGGTGAGATGAGGTTTTGTTAGAAAATAGCTATCGAAATGATCAGAAATGATAAGGTATGATATAATCTCAAAATTCGTTTGGAGATAATCATGACCGAAGGGTTGACACCAACATCACCGCAGAAACCTCTGGAAGAACAATCCAGTTCCCAAAGGAAAGAGTTAACGGGAATTGATGATGGGTTTATTCGTGAAAATCCTGCTGCTGCGGTAAACCTTGTAGATGGCGCGCTCACTGTGGCAGGAGTAGCATTGGCCACCGCAACGATGGAGCCCGAAATACAAACGTATCAAAATCTACTCTCGCTACTTGCCTATACCGGAACCACTGCAGTCACCAAAAACTTTGTGAGAAATAGTGCTGGTACCGGAGCTTCAATCTATGAGCAGTTCCGCAGTCGAACTGAAATTGAGCTTGGTCAGACGGAAGATGCTATCACTTCTCTTGTTATTGAAGCCGAAGGACCGGTGGACGTAAGAAGAGTACCGGAAGCAACAAGAGCGTGGAAGATGGGAGACATACAGAGTCTCGGAGCACCATGTTTGAAGATTCAGTTCCAAACGAACTACTCAGACGGGACGAATGACGTTCGAGAGTATGAGTTTGGTCCTCGAGGAAGAAACAATTTCGCTCACTGGAGACGGGATCGTGCACCCATGCAGACACAACCGATTGAACCGGATCAGGCGATGGCAGAACTCATAACAGCACAACTACCGACTGTCTCAGCTTCGGGTGAACTGAGTTACGGCAAACCCGTACCCAACAAGTTAGAACTTCCCTTGTTTGTTGAGGATGTTAGAAGAATACGCCGTGATCCTCTTGTGGGAAGACTAACAAGACTTCAAGTACAGCATTTCAATACATGCGATGCGTACATATATCTCTCTCCCAGCTTTTTTCGAACACACAATAGAAATGGCCAGTTTGTAACTACTGATGTACCACATTCTGCATTACCGTTAGATGTCCTTTCCCATCCCAGTTATCTGCACGCTTTAGAAATACATGCAAAAGAGAAAGGTATAGATGTAAGCCGTGCAGCAAACGTATATTCAAATATACTCTTCTTTCTCCCTGGTACCAGAGAAGACGTTATAATCTTGGGCGAAATTGACGACGTAGAGGCACCAGTAAAGACTCAGTTTAGAACAATTATCGCCGATCGGGCAGGAGCGGTCCTCGTAGAACAGGCAACCGTGATAGAGCAGTTACATACCTTATACGAAGAATTTGATAGCACACAGGATGAGGCTACGCCGCCACGAGGAGCCGGTCCGGAAACGGCAACAGCACTAGATGCAGCGTTCTGTGGAGACGAACGGTTTACGGGCTTCAGTTTTGATTTTTACGGCATGACACGAAAAAAGACTTCGGAGAATGAGCGTATTGTCAGAGAAATCTATGATAGTCTTGTGCGCATTGGTAAGGTACTTGCAACAAATAATGTCTATTCTCCACAGGAAAAAGAGAAATACGGACTGGAAACCACCCTCGAGGGTGATTATACAATAGTCGAATAACAGTCATTGGCACGTCGTACTATAATTACCGTATGCCTGAGGATAGAACAAATTCGTTACCAGATGCGTAAGGAATAAGCTCCAAGGAAGTTGAATAGTGACAAGATTGTGGTATTATAAGTTTTTGAAGTGTTGCTATGAGTAGTTTAACAGAATTTCCTCACTCATCCCAACCTGTCGAAACTCAAGTAGGTATAACCTCCTCATCGGCGGAGAATGACGGAGAAGAAGTAACACTCGGCATGATAATGTATGGTCATTTGTTTGACGAATCGTTTGTGCTTACCGCAGAAAATGTAACAACGGCTTTATTTGCCTATTACACTAAAAAAGGGGTACCCATTTCACGTGAAGAAATTGAAGCATATGTTAATTATTATGCTGAAGGAGCAATAACTCTCCAATATATACAAATATTTCATTACGGTGAAACAGCCAAGCAACTCAAAAAGAACGGCAATGCAAATCCTTCGCACAACGGACAATAACAAACAAAACATCCTTCAAGAAGCTATTGCTGTTTTGAACAATGGTGGTCTCATCATCTATCCCACCGAAACCTGCTATGGAGTAGGAGTGGATGCCACCAACCCGAAAGCTGTTGAGAAACTCCTGCTGTACAAAGAACGCCCGGAAGGAAAGGCGATCTCAATTGCAGTTTCAGATAAAGAAATGGCCGAACAGTATGTAGAGTTGAATAAAACGGCAAAAAATTTGTATAAGAATTTTCTTCCCGGACCACTCACGGTGATTTCCAATTCCAAACATACGGTAGCAAAAGGACTCGAAGCAGAAGATGGAAGTTTGGGCGTCCGTATTCCGGATTATCTATTTATTCTTGAACTCATTAAACAATTTGGCAAACCAATTACCGCAACATCTGCCAATGTTTCCGGACGGAAAACTCCGTACACAATTCCCGATGTTCTTGACTACACCATAGAGAAGAAAAAACGACTGATTGATTGTATCATCGACGCCGGAGAACTTCCGCACAATCCGCCAAGCACTGTTGTTGATACAAGACTTAACGATGAAAGAATAGTGCGTGAAGGTAGTATATCTTTAAAAAGTTTTACTCATACGTCACATAAGACCTATGTGTCTCATTCTGAAAACGAAACACAACAAATTGGCAAAGATCTTATGAAACAACTGCTTCCAAAACTACAAAATCGATGCATCGTCTTTGCTCTCCAAGGCGATCTGGGAGCGGGGAAGACGCAGTTTGCAAAGGGAGTGGCACGGGCGCTTGGAATTAAAGAAATAATTACGTCTCCAACGTTTGTGCTGGTGAAAGAATACAATTTTAAACTCAAAAGTCAAAACTCAAAACTTAAAAATGCAAAATACAATATACAAAATACCAAATACTTGTACCATATCGATACGTGGCGGATGAGAGAGGAAAATGAACTGTTGGATTTAGGTTTTGAAAAGATGCTGGTATCCGGAAATGTCATTGTGGTTGAATGGCTTGAGAAGGTGAAATCGCTCCTTGAAAACAATATCCTTCACAAAAAAAATATCTTTCCTGTGTGGGTACAGTTTGAGCAAAAAGAGCCCGCCAATTTGCGACAAATTAGTATAATAGCTTCATGAAAATACTGATTACCGGCGGATCCGGCTTCTTGGGATCGAGACTCATTCAGGATTTATCAAAAATCCAGGAAAATACTCAAACTCCTCAACGCGAAGTCATTGGTACCTATCTTCAAAATCCTCATGAGGAATTGCTGCAGATGGATATTACCGACCATGATGAGACGATGATGACGATACTTGGTGAGATGCCGGATATGATTATTCATACTGCAGCAGCAATTGATGTGAACTGGTGCGAAAAACACGAATATGATGCATATCGAATAAATGTCGATGGTACAAGAAATGTTGCGTTGGCTGCACGGGCAACAGGCGCACATTTGATTAAAATATCAACCGGCTACGTTCATGATGGACCGGTAGGAAATTATCCGGAGGCGCGTATACCCGACCCCAGAACAGTCTATGGTGAAACGAAACGGCTTGCAGAACGAGTCATTCCTTATGTTTTAGACGGAAGAGGCACGTGGAACATACTCCGTTTTGACCGTTTGTATGGATTTAACCCATTGAAAGAACCCGGTCTTATGAGAGCTATTCGGGAAGGACAAGAGATTACTGTTTATCCGACTCAAGAACGGCAGCCGCTGTTTGTCAACGACGTTGCCCATGTAATTGAGAGTCTCCAGGAAACTGGCAAGAATGGCGTTGTACATCTTGGCGGTCCGGAGCGGATGACGATGGGACAATTGGTAGAAGGGATTGCGTCACTATATGGGAGAGAAATCAAGATAGAAAATGCAGGTCTCGACACCAGCTCAATTCGTCCCGACCACGTAACACTCGACACATCTTTAGCTGCATCGTTGGGTATCCAATTTACTCCATTTCAAAAAGCGCTTAAGATCATGCGTCATGAAATGATCAAAGCGGGAAAATTGCCGGAAGGACAACGGCGGGGAATTGAACGGTAGCAATTATTAGTCTATAGCCTTTCTTATCTTCTCCGCTACCTCTTCCATCTCCTCTTTTGCTATTTCTTTCACCGCACTTAACCGAATCCCATCGGTGTGGCCGTCATTGTCAAAACGGGGAATAATGCGGATATGTGCATGGGGTACTTCATAACCAAGGGTCAGAAAATTTATCGAATGTGAACCGACAACTTTTTGTGTTGCCAGTGCAATTTTTTTAGCCGCGTTCCAGTAATCACCAAAATTTGGCACATCGTATACCCAGCGATAGTGTTTTATGGAAATTAACAGACTATTGCCAGGATTCAATGGACGGATATCCAGAAAACCCAGGAATTCGTTATCCTCATAAACTTTATATGAGGGGATATCACCCAAAACAATTTTACAAAAAATACAGTCGTTTTTATTCATAGTTCTTTCTTATTTTAAATTATCGCGTATGCTTTTTGCAATTGCTTCCATCTCTTCTTTTGGAAATTTCTTACGATTGGGGACTTGCGCTGTTTCGTCTTTATTTCTTGGCATAATATGGATGTGTGCATGGGGTACATGCATACCATAAGACACATACACGATAAACTCTGGTTTCATAACGATTTGCAGGGCATTCGTAATAGTTTTTGCCGTTTCCCACAACCTTCCAAACTCCGGCACATCATACACCCACCGGTAATGTGTTTTGGGAATCAGTAACGTATGTCCCTTCACGCGCGGGTAAATATCCAGGAAGCCAAAGAAAAGATCATCCTCGTAAATTTTGTAGGATGGCAATTCTCCAGCAATAATTTTACAAAAGATACAATCTGTCATTGTTTTGATTCCTCAATACACTTTTCAACTAATT
This sequence comes from Candidatus Roizmanbacteria bacterium, assembly GCA_016203755.1. Taxonomy (GTDB): domain Bacteria; phylum Patescibacteriota; class Microgenomatia; family 2-01-FULL-40-14; genus JACQMD01. The sequence goes on along the minus strand of JACQMD010000141.1, from coordinate 9,200 downwards.
GGCGTTTTGCTACTCTCAAAGCTTCTTCATGAAGTTTGTTAATTGGCGAAAAGTATGCCGATGTCTTATCTATACGACGTTCACATTTGCTTTCAATGGAATTGTATTGCATAAGGTATGCAATGAGCCATATTCCGATCACCACAATAAGGAAAATACGAAAGTATTTATTTCCCGAAATGTCAGTGGTCAATACATTAAAGCTCATAAAACGCCTTTTATACTACCTTCATTATATAATACACGAATATGAGATCAAAAAACTACACTATTCTGGCAATCGATACGTCCTGCGACGAGACGGCAGTGGCAGTAACTGTTGATAACCGGGTGATAAGCAACGTGATATCTTCACAAGTTGAACTCCATAAAAAATGGGGAGGGGTGGTGCCGATCTTAGCTCAAAGAGCTCACCGTGAACGAATCGATGCCGTTATTGCAGAGGCTCTTAAGCGAGCGGCAAAATATCAAATATCAAAAATCAAATATCAAAAATATAAATCAAATATCAAAAATTTACTAAATCAAATTAATGTGATTGCGGTAACAATTGGGCCGGGGTTGGCGCCGGCGCTTGAGGTGGGGATTGCAAAAGCGAAGGAGTTGGCAAAGAAATACAACAAGCCTCTTATTGCAGTCAATCACATGGAGGGACATTTGCTGTCGCCGTTTGCGAGGAATGCTGCTGGAAAAGGATCAACTATTTCAGAACTGTTTTCTCAGGCGCGCCAAGGGCGCGCGACTACAGAAACAACAACAACCACAAGGGTTGCAACTACACCGTTTCCACTTCTTGGATTACTGGTGTCCGGCAATCACACAGAGCTGGTTTTAGTTGACAATATAGGCGGTTATATACTTTTAGGTGAAACACTCGATGATGCTGCAGGCGAAGCGTTTGACAAGGTTGGCAGAATGCTTGAGATTGGATATCCAGGCGGACCAATCATTGAGCTATTGGCAAAGTCAGGAGACTCATACACATACGATCTTCCCGTTCCCATGCGCCAGCGAAAAGATTTGAATTTTAGCTATTCAGGAATAAAAACTGCATTGCTCTATCTTACTCGAGACCTTAAACGTCAGGAGAAATATGACAAGAAAACCATTTGTGATCTTGCAGCGTCTTTTCAACGGGTTGTCAGTAGTTCTTTGACAGATAAACTTATTATAGCGGTAGAGCAATATAAACCAAAAGGAATTTTACTCGGCGGCGGTGTTATTTCCAATCTGACGATTAGAAGAGATATTCGAAAGGCGATGAGGAAATATAAAATACCCGTTTACCTCCCCTATTCCAAAAAACTTTTTACCGACAACGCGGCTATGATTGGTGTTGCTGCGTATTTTAAGGTACAGCGAGGAGAGTTTGTGGAAAACATTGACGGGCTTGACCGACAGCCAAACCTCTCACTCTAACAATATCTTCCATCAAGCAGCTCTTATTCTTCCCCTCACCATTGAAACCGACAGATTGGACAACCATTTGCACCGGTGACTTGAATACTATTCTTTGGACAAATCACCTGTAAACAAATCGGTCCCGTGGGAACCGGCCGTGAAATAGTTGGATATGGTGGCTTACTTGTAACGATCGGTTTGGTTGGATACGGTGGCCGAATGGTTATAATCGGTTTACCCGTCGGAATCGGACGAACTGATGGCGTTGGGATAGGGATACATCGCCACGAACATTTTGAGAGAAATTCCTTTCTTCCTTGTCGTACGACACTTTGTAATGTATCAAATGACGATTCACGTAAATTGCGAAAAATAGGACAGCTTACCGTTGGATGCGAATTGTCAGGACACTGAATCTTCTCAGCTACCTGTACTGCAAGCGCGTCGGGATTGGCAAATGATGTTTTCATCATAACGTATACGAGAATTGGCAATGTCAACGCCAAAAGTACTAACAAGATAACAAACAAATTGTTTGAATGAGCCCGTTTCTTTGCCACTATTGATCACCTCCTCCACTTTACTATATTTACTATCACATGGAAAAAACTGTTTGTCAATAAACCGCTCACCAATGAATCACCGGTTAATATTGACAGACGTGCAGCCGGCACGTATACTTATTCCGGATTTTTTCTCTATGAAATCTTCATTTTTTATCGGTATTGGGACTGTCGTTGCACTGTTTATGCTTTTTCTGCTGGGTGCGTTTCTTCTTCCCTGGCAGCGGCTCAACTGGGGGATTCTGCGACTTGGCACTACCAGAACAATTACTGTTATCGGTCAGGCAAAATCAGAAGAACGAAGTCAAATAGCTACATTCACCGCCGGAGTTGCAGCTCTTTCCGACAAAAAAGAAACAGCAACTGCTGAGGTAAATCAAAAAGTAGCAGCCCTTATTGACGCGGTGAAAGCATTTGGCATCACTCCCGGAGACATTAAAACGCAAAGTATTAATGTGTACCAAATGGAAGAACAGTACTATGAAGGCGGCCGGCAGAAAAACAGACCTGGTCAATGGCGAGTCAGTAACGACATCACTATTACGCTTCGCGACGTTGATCAAGCGTCTCAATTGACCGATGTGTTAACACAAAGCGGCGCCACCACTATCTATGGCCCCAATTTTACCCTTGATGATACGACCGATGCAGAACGTGAACTCCTTCAACAAGCAATTGCCGATGCGCGGGAAAAAGCAACACGCATTGCAACCAATATGAACGGATCGCTCGGGCAAATAGTGAGCGTTTCTGAAACGGACCAAGGTGGACCGATTCTATTTGCTGAGCGGGGATTAGGCGGTGGCGGTAGTGCACCGGTTGAACCGGGAACGGGAACTGTTACGACAACTCTTACCGTCGTTTTTGAAGTACGGTAAGGCCGCCCTATGAAGAGTCGTTATAAAACCGTCTTGATTGGCTGTTTGATAAGCATCATCAGCATCGGTTTTGGCTATTTCCTCGGAAGATACCACCAGCAACGGTTACCACAAGCAACGATTCCGCCGGCAATTTCGCCCACACAGCAAACAGTAACTCCACCAGTCACGCCAATTGAAGATGTGCAAGGAGCGTGTGATAACGGATTCAAGCGGTTTGAAAACAAAGATTTCTCTATCTGCTATCCGGAAGAGCTTGCGCGGCTTACGCAGGCAACCATTTCCGCCCAGCTTTTTGCAACAGATGAAGAAGAATTGACTATTGCCGAATCCTCGGACAAAAAATGGGGATTGCATATTTGTAATCTTTCCCAAGGTACGTCGGTTGCCGGATTTCCCGCCCGCCGAACTATTTTTAAAGAACAGCTTGGGAGCGGATGCGGTCGGCCGGTTGGATACGCTACCCAAATTGATCTCGGGAAACCGCATCCTTTTTTGATCGAATACCGTAAAAAAAGGGGAGTATTTACCGAAGCATCGGGATTTGAGGCAATTGAACGATCATTGATAATTCTTATGCACGTCACGCCTCGCGAGGGGGGATCGCAAGATGAATATGTGTGGGAGTAACTACGAATAATATTATTGCAAGGATCACTCCGACGCATCCAAATAATGCAAATGCGTATACCGGTGCAGTTGCATAGGCAAGAATCCCGGCAACACTGGGTCCGATACTATAACCCGCATTAACAAATACATCCTGTATTCCTTCTATTTCTTTCTCGGCAAGCGGAGTTTCGGTGATGTAATCCGAAAATGCCCCGTTGAGAGCAGGCCAGGCAAAAGAAAGAAAAAAAGAGGAAATAAATACAACACCAATCAAAAACACCGGATGGCGCACGATTGCAAGAGAAAGTAATACCAACGATCCTGCGGCCAAGGCAACAAATGCAGTACGCTTTTTGCCAAACCGGCTGGTCGCTGCACCAACGACCCAGCCGACAAAGAGAGGCGGCGCCATATACGCAACCACTAACAATCCTCCGAACGGATGAATTGCCTGAAGTTCCCCGGCAAGTAATGGCCCGATCGTCCAAAATGCAGCATCAATACCATAGAGAAATAACGTCAAGATAAGTACTGGTGCTAACGGTTTTACAATGGTCCGCCACCAGCGAAGCTCTTCACGAAACGTTCTTCTTCTATGTGATTCGCCTGTCACATGCATAAATTCTTTTGTTCCGCGTGTGACTTTTCCAATTAATACTAAAAATATGGCAACCGCTGGAACAAGAAAAACAAACATGAGAACAAATGGTTTCTCACCAATCTCGTAGCCAATAAGCATCGTTGTTAACAACGGCGCAAGCAAGTAGCCAAGCGCACGAAATACATCTACCACACCAAAACTTTGCGCGTGTTCTGTTCGGGGCGTCACCCGACTGATAAAATCAAAGATGCCGAAATGAACCAAGTCATAATACAATCCCCATATCGACATGGTCACAAGCAGAAGCGGTATGGTTGTTGCACGCATCAGAAGCAATGGATAGACAGAACTGATGAGTAATACCAGTAAAAACATCCGGCGATAATGTGGACGCTTGACATACCGGGCAAGCAGAACATCAAACACCATGCCGCTTACCGCAGAAAAACTGAGGATAAACCCCATGGTACGGACTGAGAATCCGTATTGCGTGATAAGAAGCGGCGTCACGTAAGAAATAATTCCGTCAAACAGTGCCCAGAAAAAAATCAGGAGGGAAAAGGTATACAGGAGCTGCCGTGAACTTCCAAAACGAGTATAGTGACCAATGAGATGGTGCAGGGTAGGCATGAAGTACAGTATAGCAGGTTTCGAAACGACATAGAATTGCTGCTTTACTTGATATGTTTTGATATAATATGAACATGACACCCGACAAGGAATTGCCGAAACCATCAGAAACACAAATACCTGAATCATTCAAGGAAGAGAGGGAAGAGCCTCCAAATTATTATGATGTACCGGAAACGGCGACACCTGAAATCCCCAAAGGCGGCATTACGGTGGAATATCGACAGCCGGCAGTACTCCACTATATTGCCAAAGGCATCGCAGAACAACCTGATAACTTCAATTTCGTGCAGGTAAGCAATACGTATTTCATGGATACACTGATTGCTGAAGAGGATACGGAGATTGCTTCGATTGTTCTCCATGGAGAAGATAATGATCCGACGGGAAAAACATTTTGTTATCAAAGCGTTATTCACTTGTCAGATGAGAAAGTTCATGGACCGGATGAAGGTTATTATAGCCATGAGAAAGTAGATACCATCCTCGACTTGCTAGAACAAAAAGGAGTACAAGCAGTTGTTGATCATACAAGCTCTGGCGGCCGAAGTTTTATCATTATTGCGCAGGATGGAAGTTACATAGAAATATGCTTTGGCCTTCCCAATCGAGAAGCTGCTTTGGCTGAATTGAAAGATGCGGAAATCATTGACATCTTAAAAGATAAACTGCTTTCACAAATAGATGATAGGAGGATAACCATTAGTTTGGTTGACGAGGAAAGAGAACGTACCGGAAAAGAACGTTATCCACTCCTGAAAGATCGAGCGGATTTTACCCGGGCAACAGCTGCGTATTGCCAAGCCTATCAGGACATACTGGAAGCGCTCTATGAAGCAGAAGGAATCGAGCAACCAGGTAGAACCATCGTCATCAGACCTCCGATTCTTAACGAAGATACACTAACGAGTATAAAAAGCATTGAAACTCCTAGACCCACGATGGTCACGCCAGAGCAGGTTCTGCCAAAGGGAGTATCATTTGAGGAAATTGCCGGACAGGAATATGCCGTAGCAGAGGCGAAAAAACTCGTTCGTGCAATTAACGATCCCGAGACATTACGAAAAAGAGGGGCAGAAAAACCTAAAGGAGTTTTATTGTATGGCCCGCCGGGAACAGGGAAAACAATGATTGCCGAAGCAATTGCTCATGAGGCAGATGCAGTGTTTCTCTCGATTTCTTCAAATGACATTGGCAGTAAGTGGTACGGTGAGTCCGAACAATTAATGCAAAAAGTGTTTGATCAAGCCAATCAGGCGGTTGCACGGGGGAAAAAGGTTATCATTTTCTTCGACGAACTTGACGCGCTTGCTCCTTCACGCGATGGAGCGCATGAGGCAACACGGAAAGTCGTTTCCATTATTTTACAGAATATGGATGGGTTCAAAGCAAATCCCCATGTTACCGTTCTTGCAGCAACAAACAGACCTCAAGATATTGATGAAGCACTTCGACGACCGGGACGGTTTGACAAGAAAATTTTCGTCGGACTGCCGAGCGTTGAGGGGAGAATTGCAATACTTTCTGTTCATATGAAAAAAGCGCAAGAGCGTGCCGCCGGGCCCGATGAATTATTCTCACCGGATATCGATTTTTCAAAAGTTGGAAAAGCGACAGAAGGATTGAGTGGTGCTGATCTTGCAAACCTTGTCAATCTGACGCTTGAGAAAAAAGCATATGCAGAACTTGAAGGTGAAGCATGGGTGCCGGTAACAACAGAGGAATTACTCGGCATGGCAAAAACATTGGGAATGATTGCGGAAGAAAATCGGAGAATTGGTTTTGCACCAGAAGAATAACATACTCGCTAGTTAAGAAATTTCGACTGCTCTCACATCGACTGCAAAAGCGGTGAATCTGTGGAGATATCAAAGTCAAACCCTTTTTCATCTTTCGGCTGATTACTGATTTTCTCAAATAACAGCAGATATCTCTCCTGCAGAAACATCAACCGCTTGTGTGAGAGTTCTTCTTGCATTTTCAAAAACGCATCAATGTTACCAAAATGCCAGGTGTAGAGCCGGTCCAGCGGATGAAATGAAACGGAGGTATACGAAGGAAACTGATAGGTTTCATCAATAAAATAAAAACTCATCGGCTGGATATGACCCAACAGTTCAAATTCATTTGCATTGGAGAAATAATTCAGTGACACGGCGTTTGCAATAGTAATAAGATCAGAACGAGAACTGTATACTTTCCCCATATAGTTATCGATGTTAGTTTTGATTTGTTGTTGATCGGTCGCGACATTGGTTTCGTATTGGCGGTCCGGTTCTGAGAGATACCGTTGATAGCGTGCCTGTTCGGCGGTCAGTATCGCAACAAGGTATGTCCGCAACTCTTTCTCTGTACCATACTGACGGATTAACCGGTTATAATTTCGGGTCAACTGGGTAACTATCATCCCTGCATAAGCAACCTCCCGCCGTTCGTCGCGGGATATAAACGGTTTGTTTTGGAGATTGCGTGTCAGTATGACGTTGCTTGCATATTCGTATGCCCTCTGCCACCCCACATACCCGTCAGGCGACATACGGGAGAGGTACACGTAGTCGACATGTTTGTTAACGGTTGGCGGATGGTTTTGTACGATAAATTCTTCTACATTGAAGAAATGAAAGCTTATCAGTAACACTACTGAAACTGTTGTTTCAAGAACGATAAAACGAAATTGTGTCAGATGCCGGAGAGCAAGCGTGCCCGTCATGCCCGCAATCCAGATAAGGAAAAATCCGCCGTAGAGACGACCTATACTCCATCCATGATAGAGCTGATACAGCCATATGCGACGGAAAATAGAAACAATAAACAGAAAAAAAACGGTAAGCAAGATAAGTTGTACAATGCGTAATGTTCGTGTTGTTTTTTGATCTTTTCCCCGCATCAAAAGCAATCCTCCCCAGATCAGTCCATACACAAGAGCCGCAATTTGTAAAAACTCACCGAATCCACGCTTCACATATTCTGAATACGTGGCAACGCCAAATTTTGAGAGATCAGTTTCAGCTGCAACTGACGCAAACACGTACGGCCATTGAATAACAAGAAAGCTTATCAGCGTCAGTGTAATAAGCGTCATAACAACGGTTGCTTCTTTGATGAAAAAAATGTTGGCTAAAAATGCAACGGGGGATTTGCGCGTTTTGACTACCTGTAAAATAGTCAGCGGAGCAAGTATTGACAAAACGATGAGCGATACGACAACGCGGGTAATTGCTTCGTTCCAGAACGATCCGGAAAACCATTCACCAACCGTTTTTCGATAAATCGGATCGGCGGAAGATAACATTGAAATAAGGATGGCGATAATGGGTACTGCAATAACAATCCCAATAAGGACGGATTTTACCCGTGAAAATGCATCATGATTTGTTGACCGCTCCGTAACAAGCCGGACAGTTGGTATGAGACTTTGCAGATATTCCCCGGCAAGATACAAAGGAGCAAATACCACTTCACCGAGTGACAGAAAAAAGGAACTGCTGCGACTTATGAGATAGAGGAAATAAAACAGTATGCCAAACGTTGTTACGCCTCCAATAAATTGCACGAATGAATTACTTCGGAGAAGTAAACTTATCCATACAATGGTCAACAAGGCACCTGCAGCAACGACAGTTTTCTGAGTTGTTGATGAGCGCGCGGGGAAAAATAATGCAGCGAGCACAAACATACCCGCCGTTATCGACACAAATGATAGCGATCCGAACTGCCGAAAAAGAAAAAGATTGATAAAGGCAGCAAAACCAAGAACGAGTGCAAACTTGAAACGGCTTAAAGGCTGTTCCATATGCTTGGGCAACTATCATAGCATAGTTGTCAATTGTACTCATGTCAACCTTCCTTGACAAACCACAACCACTAGTATATAAACAATTCGCCCTATGAAAATAAGATTGTTAACGTGCTTCCTTATGAGTTTTTTTGGGTTCTTTCTTATCATCAATTCTGTGGCATTTGCAGCCGCAACTACTCCACTTCCTTCCCGCATTCCAACCCCTGACACCTCAACCGGCGCAACCGGCACCCCGCAACAACAAATGGTTGACTATCTATTGCCGTATCCGGGCATGCTTGCTGATCATCCGCTCTACCCGCTGAAGCTGCTTCGAGATCGTTTACTGGATTTTTTGATTCGCGATCCGGTCAAACGGGTGGAGTTTAATTTACTGATGGCTGATAAACGCCTTGCGATGGGAATAGCTTTGACAGAAAAAGGCAATCATAAACTTGCAGAAGAAACTGTTTCAAAAGGAGAAAAATACTTCGTGCTTTCCCTCGATGAGCTGCAACGGGCGAAAGAACAGAATCGCGATATCCATAGCAGCTTATTAGACAGACTCGCCAAATCTGGGACAAAACATAATGAGGTTGTACAAAACTTAAAAAAACAAAGCCCGGAGGATATACAAAAAGGTTATGATACTTCTCTTTCCTTAATCGCTGAAAACCGCGAAAGAATTGTCTCTTTCGGTAGATAACTTTTATCTTTATTTTAAATTATTTCTTAAG